>JANOGZ010000620.1:0-1932 GCA_031406255.1 Pyrinomonadaceae bacterium
GTCATCTGTTT
Source organism: Pyrinomonadaceae bacterium (assembly GCA_031406255.1). Taxonomy (GTDB): domain Bacteria; phylum Acidobacteriota; class Blastocatellia; order Pyrinomonadales; family Pyrinomonadaceae; genus JANOGZ01. The sequence continues at coordinate 12 of JANOGZ010000620.1, forward strand.
CTCCTCGTGAAACGGCAGCGATTTTACCACCTTAAGTGCTGGTCTTAATTTTGGGGAGTATTATAAACATCGAGGTATGAAGCGCGGCTTTGTCGCTGATCGTGACGTAAATGCGGCACAAAACATACATGCGAGGGCATCGCGTTTGGGGATGGTAGAAAGCTACCAAGTGAACCAAGTACCCACCTAGATTCGACTAGGAATCCGCGCTCTTCAGGGCGCGGAGGATGTCAATCTTGAAACCGGCCGTGCCGTCCCTCGCCGTCGACAAAGCGTCGCGCGCCTTCTACCGTCTCACCGGATGAGATGACTTGCCCGCCTCGCCGTAACTCATTTCGCATCGCCTCATCCCATGACAGATCCCATTGCTCATAAGCTGAAAGCCGGTCCGAGCGCAGACATCCCTGGGGAAATTCACCGAGCTGGTGGCCGAGCTTAATCGCCGCCTGGAGAGCTTCCCCCGGCTTAACTATCCGGTTTGCCAAACCCATGCGCAGCGCCTCTTCACCGCACACGCCTCGCCCTGTAAGAATAAGGTCCAGCGCGTGACTGTGGCCAATCAAGCGCGGCAAGCGAATCGTCCCCATATCGATGAGGGGCACCCCGAAACGCCGGCAGTACACGCCGAATGTCGCATTACTGGCGGCAACACGTAGATCACACCATAATGCCAGTTCGAGTCCGCCGGCGACGGCGTAACCTTCGATGGCGGCGATCACAGGTTTAGTCAGTAACATGCGCGTCGGGCCCATCGGAGCGACACCATCTTCGGAAAACTCGCGCGGCGCCGTTGCCACAGCTCTAAGATCGCCGCCCGCGCAGAATGTGCCGCCCGCGCCTGTCAGCACCGCCACGCTGAGATGATCATCCCTGTCGAACAGCCGAAAAACTTCGTAGAGTGAAAGGGCCGTCGAAGGGTCAACCGCATTACGCACTTCAGGGCGATTAATGGTAACGATTGCGATGGGGCCCTGCGTTGTAAAGTCGACGTTTCCCATGCCTACACCTCTTATCATTTGCCGACGGCGATGATGATCCGGCTCATCGGGCAGGCGCCGGCGGGGGCCGTCACGCCGCCCCCCCGCTCCGCCCGGCCTGCAACGCATCGCGCATACGGGCGACGATTTCGAAAGAGCGGAGGCGCGCCGTGTGGTCGAAGATCTGCGTGGTCACTATGATCTCGTCGGCCCTGGTGCCGTCGATGAAGCCCTCCAGCCCATGGCGCACGGTCTCGGGCGAGCCGACGATCGAATAGGCCAGCGCGTGCTCGACGCCGGCCTTCTCGATTTCGGACCACCGGCCTTCCATGGTGTCAACCGGCGGCTGCAACTGGCCCGGCGCGCCGCGACGGAGGTTGACGAATGCCTGCTGAAGCGACGTGAACAGCCGCCTTGCTTCCGCGTCCGTATCCGCCGCGAACACGTTTACCCCCAGCATCGCATAGGGCTGCGCCATCGCTTCAGACGGTTGGAACTGGCTTCTGTAAAGTTCGAGCGCCTGCATCATGTAGTCGGGGGCGAAGTGGGAGGCGAAGGCGAACGGCAGGCCGAGCGCGGCGGCGAGCTGCGCGCTGTAGAGGCTCGAGCCGAGGAGCCAGATCGGCACGCGCAGCCCGGCCCCGGGCACGGCACGCACCGCCTGTCCCGGCCGGGCCGGGGCGAAATAGGACTGAAGCTCGACCACGTCGCGCGCGAAGTCGTCTTCACCGGTCATCAGATTTCGGCGGAGCGCCCGGGCCGTGCGCCGGTCCGTTCCCGGAGCGCGGCCAAGCCCCAGGTCGATCCGTCCCGGATAGAGCGACTCCAGTGTGCCGAACTGCTCCGCGATGATCAGCGGCGCATGGTTCGGCAGCATCACGCCGCCCGATCCGACGCGGATGGTCTCGGTGCCGCCGGCGACATGGCCGATGAGCACCGCGGTC
>JANOGZ010000624.1:0-1903 GCA_031406255.1 Pyrinomonadaceae bacterium
TCCTGAGTGAGCGCGGGTTCGTCGAGACGATCATGGTCTGGGATATGCGCTGGTACGTTAACGAGGTGGACATCACACCCTTCCTGCATATTTTGGAAGCCGTCGCGGCGCGGGGCATCACGATCACGACGGTGGCCGAAGAGCGCGAGCGCGACCCCAGGGCCCTGCGGAAATTGCATGAGTTTCTCACGCCCTTGTGGGCCGAAGACCCGCAGCGCCAACCCGACACGCCATTTGAACGGACCGCACGCTACTTCGCCAACCCGCTCGTGCTGCCGGACGGCTGCTTCATCGCCAGGCACGATGATCGCTATGTCGGGTACACGGACTTGAATCTTATGGAAACGCTGCTCGGAGGCGTAACGCACAACTTCACCGGCGTGGCGGGCGAGTACCGTCGGCAGGGCATCGCGACCGCTCTGAAGATGCGCGCTTTCGAGTACGCGCGCCAGCACGGCTACCGAAGCGTTCGCGCTTTCAACTACCCGCCTCACACCGCAATCCGCGCCCTCAACGAAAAGCTCGGCTTCCGACGCCAGTTTGGCTACGTCACGCTGGAAAAGTGTTTGAAAACGGTGGCCGAAGTGGATCCGGAGATTTACGACGCGTATACGGGACGATATGAGATTGATCCTGATTTCATCAGCACCGTTGAGAAAGAGGAGGACCGGCTCAGGCTTGGCTCTTCTGTATTCACCATTACTAGAGAAAGCAACAGACTGCTGGGTCACGCGGCGGCGCAGAAGTTCGAGTTGTTCCCCGAATCGGAGACCGCGTTCTTCATCAAAGAATTCTACGGGCGAGCGACATTCAGCAAGGACGAGGGGCAGGTTACCCGTGTGGTCTATCGCGAAACAGACGACGCTCACGCCAGGCATGAAATTCTCCTGAGAAGGATCAGCTAACGAGGGCCATTCCGCTGAACGCAGGCACATCACATGGCGAAAAGACAGATCGCAAAAATGGTCGGGCTGTGGGTAGTGACCCTCTTTCTGGCATTGGTATGTCTACGATCGGGATTAATGAAGATGCCTGGTGTGCCGGGCGAAGAATTTTGGATCAGGGATTTCAAGCGGTGGGGCTACCCTGGCTGGTTTCGCATTGCCGTCGGAATCGCCGAACTCGCTTCGTTGGTGCTGCTGTTGATACCCCGTCTGGCCGGCTCCGGAGCAGCCATCTTTGCTATCGTGATGCTTGGTGCCATATTCACCCATGCCGCGCATCATGAATCCGGTCGTTTGCCCTTCAACTTCCTGCTCCTCGGCCTTTCGCTGATGATTGTCTTCGTAAGACAGCCGACCTGGCTTAAAAAGCTGCGCAAAGCTTCCTGACCTCAATCCTTGACGTAAATAACCCGATCTTCGTTCCTCGCCAGTTTGACTTCGATATCGCTCTGCCGGGCGGCGAAAAATTTATCTTTTACACGCCGGTGGCCGGCGCGATCAAATCTGCTAAGCTCAGTGCTCTTCAGGGAAAACTTATGAGCAGATATGATCTCGTCGTCATCGGAGGTGGTTCCGGCGGGTTGGTGGTAGCGGTCGGCGCAGCGCATCTCGGGGCGCGTGTTGCGCTCGTCGAGAAGAAGGCTTTAGGCGGCGATTGCCTTTTTACGGGGTGCGTTCCTTCGAAGGCCCTGATCCGCTCGGCGCGATTTGCGGCGGATGCGCGCCGCGCCGCGGATTTCGGCTTCGCGCCCGCGCCATTAACGTTCAAAGGTGGAAGCTTTACTGCCATCACCGACCGCGTCGCGCGCGTTATCAGGACCGTCGGTGAGCATGACGCGCCGGAGCGGTTCCGGGCACTGGGCATCGAAGTGATCTTCGGCACGCCGCGTTTCCTCTCTCCCCATGAATTGGAGATCGAATCAAGCAAGGAGGGAGGTATCGCGAGACGCACTATCAAG
>JANOGZ010000672.1:0-2609 GCA_031406255.1 Pyrinomonadaceae bacterium
AGAAGGATCGTTCGAACAGCAGATAGGAGAAATCATCGATGATCTTGAGAATGGCGATGGCGACCAGAAGCAGCCATTCGACGATCTATCCAACTTCTTCGGGGAGTCTTCGTCTAAAAAGGCGAAACCGGAGTAACCGACTAAGAAAGGCAGGAGGAAGTGAGCACCCCCGAGGACGATAAGAACATTAGTAGCAGCCGCGGCCTGCGGCCAATTACAGAACAGAAAGGAACGCGCTCTCGTCCAGCACCTGACCCTGAACTCAAGGCGGTGCTGGATGACCTGAATCGCCGGTACCGTGTGATGAGGGAGCGGCTTGAAGGTGAAGACGATGCCCCGGGCGTGGTATAAAAAAGGAAAGGCTGAAAGGAAGTGAAACAAAGATTCACCGCCAAAGTATGGCGTGAAGGCGAGTGGTACATTGCGCAGTGCCGTCAATTCGAGATCGCCAGTCAGGGCGCTTCGAAAGAAGAGGCCTTGGAAAACCTGAGCGAAGCGATTTCGTTACATTTAGAACCGCCGGTGGCGACCATCCTACCGGAGGTGTTGACTATAGAAGCTGAAATCGAGGGCAGTAAGCGTGACATCGCTTAGACCGCTTTCCTATCGTGAAGTAAAACACGAACTTTTAGCTGCTGGTTTCGAAGAGCACAGCAGCACCCGGGTCAACCACCGCAAGTTTGTGAAGTTCACCCGTGAGGGCGTGCTGACAGCGATCCTCCCTTACCACGGGGAGATCGCCATCGGCACACTGCGCAGTATTCTGAGGCAAGCCGAGCTGACGTGGGAAGAGTCCGAGGCGCTGACAGCCAATAGAAAGGCGGCAGGAAGTGACTGAGGGACAAAACGAACCGCCACTCGTCCTGGTGCTCGAAGACGAGCCGGATGTTCGCGAGATACTAGTGCTCACACTCCAGATCTCGGGCTTCCGCGTGGCAAAAGCCGAGAGCGTGCGCGAGGCTTTAGACATAGCCCGGGACTCTGTCCCGGCCTTCATGCTGGTCGACATTAACATGCCGCGTGTCGACGGCCTGGACTTCGTACGCACCATCCGGGCCACAATGCCGGAATTGTTGCGGGACGTACCCATCGTCGCGCTCTCGGGTCTGGAGCCAGAGGAGTGGCGCGAAAAGGCGCTCTTGGCGGGCTGCAACGAGTTCATCGGAAAGCCGGTCGATCCCAACGAATTGATGGACGTGATAAGGCGCTACACGTCGTGAATGGCAAGAAGAAAGGCGGCAAGAGATAAGCTACCTCGCCCGGCGGATGCAGCCATCAGGCGCTCACCACCACTCTATCTGACAACCCCTGCCAGATAGAACCCGATCGCGCGATCCGGAACAGCGAAATGATCGCGCGGCCAGACATCAGGAAGCGAACCATCAGGAGCACACTCGGCACGCCGGTCGGCGAAGCGGCACGGAACTAATCCGGCCCCATCGCGCGAACTCACTAACCGGAAGATCTGCGGCAAAACTAATGCGGAGGCCCAAACCATGATAAGCGTCAAAGACATCTTACGGTCCAAAAGGCATGACATCATATCGATTACCCCACAGACGACGGTCTATGAGGCATTGGTGATCATGGCTGACAAGAATATCGGGGCGCTGGTGGTGCTCGATGGGGAGACGCTGGCCGGCATCATGTCGGAGCGCGATTATGCGAGGAAGGTAATCCTGCATGGGAAATCATCGAGGGAAATGCGGGTCGGGGAGATCATGACAACAAACGTGATATCGGTAAGCCCGGAACAGAGTGTGCAGGAATGCATGGGGCGGATGACGGACAAGCATATCCGGCATCTACCGGTATTGGAGAAGGAACGGGTGGTCGGGATAATCTCGATAGGGGATGTGGTGAAGGCGATCATATCCGAGCAGGAGTCGACGATCAAGCTCCTGGAAGATTACATAAGTCAGTAAGGATTGCCAGACAGGCGGCAAGTAGTGCGCCGCCCGCCAGTCGTATTCAGCTTTGAAAGACACCGGTAAAAGATGCTCATTCGATCCGGCAACAATCAATCACAAGCTTGCCCTCCTCTCTTTGGGATTCTCTAGGAGGGCCGGGGAGGGGCGATGAATGAAGGGAAATGGTCCGCCCTTCAGTCCCCAAATCGAGTCATCACAGAGCAACCGCCGTTCCTTTAGCCTAACCAAAGCCGCGTGGCGCAAACGACGGCGCAAGAGTTGAGTTATCACGCTCGTTTTCGCTTCGACCGGCGGCTGTCTGCGTAAATCTCTCCAACCCGCGCGGGTAATATTTCGCATCTGTTGCGAAAGAAGAGCGAAAAACAGGGATCTTCGCACGGAATAAGCCTTGCAATGAAGAGAGCGATGCCGACCAACCCCTCGTTACCCGCCACCCCCATTTCGGCTGATGAGCCGTTCTCCATCATGTAGAGCAGAGAGATGATGGCGGTGGTCGGAAAATAAATGAACCTCTGCTGCCCGCCGGATTCGTAGATGACTTCGCCGAACGCAAGGGAAACGTGCTCCAGGTGAGGCAGGAGACGCTATGAGTTGCTGAGCGCTAACAGGGAGCCATCGCCGAGTGACCGTGGTGAGGTTACGACGTCGAGCGGGATCGCGGGATCCTGTGAGGTCAGG
>JANOGZ010000679.1:0-1043 GCA_031406255.1 Pyrinomonadaceae bacterium
GGCATCGCGTCGCGCGCGTTAAGCAAAAGATTCAGGAAGACCTGTTGAAGCTGATCGGCGTCGGCCGAAACACGCGGCGCGCCCGCATCCAATTCTGTGATGACCTGCAGGCGCTTGAAGGTCTTGTCGAAGCTGGCGAGACGGAGGCTCGCTTCGATAATGCGGGGAACATCGAGGGGCGCACGCAGCGGCGGGCGGACGCGCGCGAAATCCATCATGTCACGCAGGACCTGCGTAATGCGCGCGATCTGAGCCGAGATCAGGCGCAGCATCTCGCGGGTCTCCGGATCGGCGTCATTGCGCGTTTGCAGAATCTGGATCAGCGACGAGATAGAAGCGAGCGGGTTGTTGACCTCATGCGCGACGCCGGCGGCAAGCGTTCCGGCCGCCGCGAGTTTTTCCGTCCGTACTAGCTGCTCATTGAGCGTACGCAAGCGCTCAATATCGTCGGCCATCTTGCGGCTCATCTCATTGAAGGAGGCCGCCAGTAATCCTACTTCATCGTTGCTGCGGAGGTTGACCTGTGTTCCATACTCACCGCCGGCGACAACGACGGCCGCCTCCGTCAAGCGACGCAGGGGGCGTGAGATCGTACGTATCACCAGCGCGACGAGAATCAAATTCGGCGCGAGGGCCGTAATGACGCTAAAAACCAAATAACGCTGCCACGCCTCCGGCGACGGGCCCGCGCTAAAACTCCACCAGACGATCGGGATTTGAAGAAAAAGAAAACTCAAAATCGCCACCACTGCGATCGAGAGCGCTACTTTGTAAGCGATCGGGAAAAGACGAAACTGATCGAGGGCCGACTGCAGCGAGAAGAGCTTAAAGTTTGAGATAGCATAGGCATAAATGACCACGCCCAGCAGCACGAAGACTGAGCCGATCGGCAGCAGCAGATAGATACCTGCGAGCGGAAGCGCGATATTGGCGAGCGTATTAAGCGTACCGGTGATGACCAGCGCCCAGAGAATCGCGCCCAGTTGTTGACCCCACAGACTTCCGCGATAACGGCGATACTTTACATAGAGAAGTCCGAAACC
>JANOGZ010000796.1:0-8097 GCA_031406255.1 Pyrinomonadaceae bacterium
GAGAACGTGGTGGTCACCCGCGACCGCGTCACGTTGCGGGGCACAGACCCGGCGAGCGACGGGATCGACGCCGTCGAAGACGCGGAGAGCGTGGATTCGGCGGTGTGGGTGAGGGGCGCGCAACTCGTCACCATTGAGAACCTCAAGCTGACGGGCGGCTTCAGCGGGCTGAACGCCACGGACGCGAACCTCCCGCACCTGCGTCTCATCAACTGCCGGCTGGAGGGAAACAGCGCCTACGGCATGCAGTTGGAAGGGTCGCTGATCGAGGTGGCTGACTCCGTCATCGGCTCCAACGGCAACATCAACGCGGGGATCTTCATGGGTTCCCGCTTTCAGTGCTCGAACTGCACCCTGAAAGACCCGCAGGGGAGTGGCCCGCTCGGCACTAACAGGGCTAACGTGTTCGTCCTCAACGGCTCGCGCATTATTTTCAACAACTGCACAGTGACGAACGGCGGCATCAACAGCGACGACGCGCTCGTGCTCGTCCTCGACTCCACCCTCGAAGGCGTCGCGCCGAACGGGCAGAGCTTGTCTGCGTTCGGGGACAGCACCGTCAACCTGACGAGGGTTCAGGTCACAGGCCAGATGTCGTTCGGCCAGAGCACGAGCGCGCAATTGAACGGCGTCACGCAGGCGTCGGGCGCGTTCGCCAATGGGGTTAACGACAACTCGTTCGTGCGCATCGGGAATGCTTCACCCGCGACGGGCGGCCCCCCGTCCATCCCCTCCGTCGTCCGGGGCTTCAACCTGAATAACTTCTCTAACCTATCGCTGTTTCAGACTTCGCAAGTGAGCGGCAATCTGAATTGCAGTTCCGGGGGCAACGCCTTCTGCTTTATGCCCGCCAACGTGAGCGGCACGTCGAATTGCGGCCTCTGCCCCAAGCCCTAAATCGGATTTCATATGCCTGCAGGGGCAGACCTATATGGTCTGCCCCTACTTGACCATCGGGATCAGGTGATTGGCGTGGGTCGGTGACAGGGACCTGGTCGAAGAGGAGCGCAAGTTGAGCAGGCATCCAGTAATCTCCCTGAGCGAGCAGGGAAAGATTACTGGAATGAAATCCTTAAATTGTGCAAAAATGCGAGAAATCTGCCAACCAAAGAGGGGACCGTGGCAGTTCTTTTCAATTGAAATCATCCATATACGTCCCACATCTCGCTACCCATAGCAGAGCGAGGAGAATTTGATGAGTTTTCTGAGCGGACTGTTCAAGGATCCGCATTACCAGCAGGGCGCCGCGCGACGGCCCGAAGAGATTGATGATGCGGAGGTCATCATCAGCTCCGACACGCGCCGCGCCGACCGCATTCCGCCCGGACAGACGCGCACGCGCAAGTGGCCCGTGCTCGATGCGCACGGCACGCCCGACGTGGATCCGGCGACCTGGGAGTTTGCAGTGGAAGGACTCGTCGAACGACCCGTGAAGTGGACGCTCGATGAATTCCTGCAACTGCCATCCGTCAGGGTCTATGCGGATTTCCATTGCGTGACGCGCTGGTCGCGTCTCGATAACGTGTGGAGCGGCGTCCCGACGCGCGAGATCGCGCGCCTCGCCGGTGTCCGCGGGGAAGCAAAATACGCGCTTGCGGTGGCCTACGATCACGGATGGACGACCAATATCCCGCTCGAGTATTTTCTCGCCGAGGATGCGCTCTTCGCCTGGTCGCACGACGGCGCGCCGATTCCGCCAGAGCACGGCGGCCCCGTGCGCCTGATCGTCCCGCAGCTCTACGCCTGGAAATCGGCCAAATGGATCAGGGGCGTGCGTTTTCTCGAACGCGATCAGGCGGGTTTCTGGGAAGACGGCGGCTATCACATGCGCGGCCTTCCGTGGGCGGGGCGCGACGGCGAACGCTTTCGCTGGCAGGATAGCGACGAGTAACGCCCTGCTGGTGGCGAGGGCGTATCTGTGTCCGGTTCCTCGCACGATGCTGCTAGGCGACCGGCTCTAGGCGCTGTTCATTTTGTACCACCACCGTGGGATTAAGATTCGGTTCGGGGATGGGAAGATTCCGTTCTTGTAGCAAGGCGAGGTGCTCTTCCATACCCCATTTGGCCTTATACAAGCAGTCTTCAATGGAATGCCCAATTCCGGTGAACCCCTCCAGTTCAGGCGAGTAGAAGCCAAAAAAACCGGGATCCGCCGTAGCCTCAATAACCAGTGAGTACTTCAAATCAATCATAACGTCCTTCAATCCCTCTCTTTTATCCCGGCGGCTTTCAGAATAGCGTGACAAGTGCCGGTTGGAACCTCCTTTGAGCCATGATAATCAACCCGGATCAGCTTGTCATGGCCAGGCTTGCCGTAATAGCGAATCGAACCTTTCTCTTTCACCAGTTGAAAAGCATTCTTTTCCAACAAACGAATCAACTCATTAAATTTCATCTGCCTGTCTTGATAATGCTCATGCGCACTGGCGGGGCGCTGGATCATTTACGGCGTGAGCCCGACGCGCCGCAAGAGGTCTGCGAACCGGGGGTCTGAGCGAAGGCTATCCAGCCCTGGATCGACCTTAAGGAAAACCAGGCCTCCAGATCGGTCCTCATAAGCCTTTTCGAGCCATTCGAACGCCTGCTCTTTATCTCCGAGGGCTGTATAGATCATTGCTATGTCATACGGCGAGTTTGATTGTTCCTTCAACTGGTCAAGTTCCTTCTGCGCCTCGGCTCTTCTACCCGATACTGCATAGGCGTATCCGAGCACCACTGATGTCTTCGTATTGTCTCCTGAAAGTTCTATCGCCCTTTGATATTCAGCAATAGCTTCCTGATACATTCCCTTTTGCTCGTAAGCGGCCCCGAGGCGGAGATGCGTCGGGGGGAAGTTTAGATCCATCTCGAGCGTCTTCCGGTGTTGTTCTATCGCTTGATCGTACTGGCGCGCGAAGAATAAAGGCGCACCCATATCCGCGTTGATGATGAGCGAGAGCGGATCAAGCTTCTGAGCTTGTTTGATCTCTGACAGGGCTTCGTCGAACCGTCCCATTCGCACTAAATACATACCGTACCAGTGGTGAGCCGTCGCATAGTTTGGGTTGAGTTCAATAGCCCGCTTGAATTCTCTTTCAGCGGCCAGCCAGTCCCAATCAAAAGCCATTCTAATCCGCGCTATCGAGGTGTGCGCCTCGGCGAGCGTGTCATCAATCTCCAGCGCTTTCGTTGCCGCTGCCCTCGCTCTTGGGTAGGAGTCCTTTGGCCTAAGAACATCGTAGCCACCAAGCAAGGCGTAAGAGTCGGCCAAGCCTGCGTAGGCGAGAGCATAATTCGGGTCTTTCTCTATCGCTTGCTCAAAGTACTCGATGCCTTTCTTTGCCGCCTCTGATGTCCTCTTGTTCCAGTAGAAGCGACCTTTCAGATAGAACTGATATGCCTCAGTGTTTTCGGTGTAGCGTTTGGTCAGTCGCTTCTTCTCCTCACCAGTCAGTTTTATTCGCAACTTCTCAGAGATTTGCTGCGCGATCTCTTCTTGCAACGCGAAGATGTCTGATAGCTCCCGGTTGTACTGCTCGCCCCAGAGCTGCGAGCCATCCGCAACATTCACTAGTTCTGCTTTGATGATAAGCCGGTCGCCAAGCTGTAGAACTCTTCCGGTGAGCACCGCACGGACATTGAGATCACGGCCAACCTCTTGAGGGTCCGTCTCTCGACCCTTGTAGCGAAAGACCGTGCTGCGCGCCATTACTCTAAGCTTGGGAATCTGCGACAGACTGTTGATGATGCTTTCGGTGATCCCCTCACTAAGGTATTCCGTATTGGGATCAGCACTCGCGTTGACGAGGGGCAAAACGGCGAGGGAATCTATTGCCTTGCGCGACCGCCGCCCGCGTCCAGGCAGCGGTGCTGTACTATTCGGACTTGAAAATCCTGCTGGCTCCTTGGTGGGTGATAATTGAGACTGCCCGCCACCTGTCGCAACCACCACTTTACTATTCAAATCTGGTGGTACGGAGCGCTCCAGTTCAGCTTCAAACTCCAGTCTCTGTTTGACCCGGCGGAGATCAATGAGCAGGTCTTTGACCGTTTGAAAACGTTCCTCCCGGTCTTTAGCCAGCGCTTTCATCACAATCCGTTCAAGATCGCTCGGAACTTCTCGCGAGTACCGTGCGAGCAGCGGTGGCTCCTTCTCCAGTATCGAAGCGATCATTTCACTGGCCGTTGCCCCCTCAAACGGCAGCCGGCCGGCGATCATCTCATAGAGCATGATGCCGAGGCTGAAGAGGTCGGTGCGAGCATCCACGGTGAGTCCTCGCGCCTGCTCCGGCGACATGTAAGCGATTGTGCCTATCACCCTACCCGGCTCTGTCGCGAACATCGTCACTGCTTCAGAATCACTCGCGTGGCTCTTCGTGAGCTTAGCAAGGCCAAAGTCAAGGACTTTGACGTAGCCGTCCGTGCGCACCATGATATTCTCTGGCTTGATATCACGATGGACGATCCCCGCCGCATGTGCCGCTGCGAGGGCGCCAACCATTTGAATGGTGACATCAAGCACTTCGCTCAGCTTCATGCGTGTGCTCGTCATGTGCTGACGCAGTGTCACTCCCTCAACGAACTCGGTAGCAATAAAGTGCACGGAGTCTGCTTGTCCGATCTCATGAATGATGATGATGTTCGGATGATTAAGTGCTGATACGGCTTTGGCCTCTCGGATGAAGCGCCGCATCCGCCCTTGGTCAGAAGCGACCGTCACCGGCAGAATCTTCAAAGCGACGGTGCGGTCAAGGTTTGTGTCTCGTGCAAGATAGACTTCGCCCATCCCGCCTGCACCGAGGGGGGCGCGGATCTCATAGCGTCCGAGAAAAGTACCAGCGGCGATAGCCATATCACTCACGCACGATGCCTTGCGTAACTCAGATTGCGGCAAACTTTACTATAAGGAGGATGACCGAACCATTTTAGATGAGTTCGTGTAAGTGTGCTAGAGTGCTATAACGATCAATTACATAATGTTTGCGCTGAAAAAAAGCGGTTTGAAAATAGCTGCGGCTGTAAGACTGTAGATGACGATGAGCACATGTTTGCTGTGGTGGCAACAAACGACCGTCACGCCGGGTGCGGCGGAAGTCTTCGCCCAGCTGAAACTGCGCCTGCTTAATGCCCTGCCGGGCCTGATGACGGCCGCGATGGTGTTCGCCGTCTTCTTTATCGTGGCGTGGACGGGGCAGCGCATCATCGCTTCGGTCGCGCCGCGCGTTCGCGCCGACACGGGTGCTGTGCTGCTGCTTTCGCGCATTTATTACTACGGAGTTTTGATCCTCGGTCTCCTGACGGCGCTCCCGACCACCGGCCTCAACGTGAGCGCGCTAATCGCCGGTCTGGGGCTGACGGGTTTCGCGCTCGGCTTCGCGCTGAAGGATGTTCTTTCGAATCTCCTGTCGGGCATTATGCTCCTCATCTACCGACCGTTTCAGATCGGCGACCAGATCGAACTGGGAAGCTACGAGGGAACGATCAAAATGATTCGCATGCGCGACACGCTCGTGCGCGGCTATGACGGACGTTTGATCATTATCCCGAATACCAAATTGATCACCGAGGTGGTAGTCAACAATTCGGCGGCGCAGCTTGTGCGCGCGGCGGTCGCCATCCGCCTCGCGCCCGAAGCGGATCTCAACACGGCGTGCGAGGTATTCAGGGGTGTGCTCGAAGCAAACCCGGCGCTCAAGGGGCGCGCCGAACCACATATCACCATTAACAGGTCGGACACGGACGGCGCGCCGCAGCTCGAAGGGCGCTTCTGGTATAACCCGCGCGACACGAATAAAACGGCCGTCAGAGACGAGGTCACGCGCGCTGCCGTCAGGGCGCTGGGCGAAGCCGGAATCGTGGCGAGCGCGGCAGCGGTTGCCTCTCCAGGCGCATCGCCCGGGCGAACATCGCATGAGACGGAAGACGACGTCACTGAAGCGCGCGAGACGACGCATTTATCCGGCGCACGTCCCGAAGAGGGTTGAAAGAGCGCGCGCCGGGGCGTCGCAGGCGTCGTTAAAACATCGGTGTTATACTGCATGCCTCCCCGCTGAAGGTCCGCACCAAACTTTGATCCGCACCAAACTTTTTTGCGTGGCGACAGAAGCCATTATCTAATGCGAGGACGAACACCCGGATTACCATCGTGAGCCGAAAAACCCAGACCAACCCCGACACTGACAAGACAAACCGGGTCGCTACCGATGCGCGCGGGGCGATGCCGCCTGCTGCTCCCGCCGCCGCCGCTGCGGTGCCGAAAGATGCTGCGGCCGTAATTCTGATGCGCCCCGCCGAGGGGGGGCCGGCGCCGCAGGTCTACTGGGCGCGGCGCAGTGAAAAGATGGCTTTCCTCGGCGGCTTTTACGCCTTTCCCGGCGGTCAGCGTGATGCTTCGGACGGCGAAACGCGCGTCGCCAACGCGGGCGCTGACCCGGAACTGGCCGGGATGATCAGTTGCGCGGCGCGCGAGCTGTTTGAAGAACTCGGCGTGCTCGTCGCGCGCGGCGCCGCGACCCTGACGAAGGGTCAACTCGCTTCGCTCCACGATGATCTCTCTTCAGGACGCATGGCTTTCCCCGCGCTCCTCGCGCATTACGGCCTTCATCTCGACGGGCGCGACTTCCGCTACGTCGGGCGGTGGGTGACGCCGCCCTTTAGCCCGCGCCGCTTCGATACGCTCTTTTTTCTGGTCGAGTGTCCGCGCAAGCAGGAGGCGCGCGTGCTGAGCGGTGAGTTTGAGACGGGCGAGTGGATCGCCGCCGATGAAGCTTACGAGCGCTGGCGACGCGCCGAAGTGCTCGCCGCGCCCCCCATCCTGCATGCTCTGAAAACCCTCGCGGGAGGCATCACGGACGATCTCGTCGAGCGTTTCCTGAATGTGCCGCAGGCGCATCGCGAGCCCGTCCGCCGGATCGAGTTTCTTCCGGGCTTCATCTGCTTTCCGGTGCGGACGCCGACCAAGCCGCCCGCGACGCATACCAACTGCTATATCGTCGGCGCGCGCGAGGTGGTGATCATCGATCCGGCGTCGCCTTACGAGGAGGAACAGGCGGCGCTGGCCGCCTGCGTTGATGAGCTCAGGGCGGAAGGACGAAGCGTGCGCGAGATCATCCTGACGCATCTTCATCCGGATCATATCGGCGGCGTGAACGCGCTCGTCGAACATCTCGGCGGAAGCACGCCGGTGGCCGCGCACCGCCTGACGGCCGAAGCGCTCGCCGGTGTGATTCGCGTCGACCGTTTTATTGAAGACGGCGATCTGATCGAGCACGGAGACGGGCCGTCACGTTTGGCCCTTCGCGCGCTGCACACGCCGGGACACGCCCGTGGTCATCTCTGCTTTTACGAAGAACGCGTCGGCGCGCTGATCACGGGCGATAACATCGTCGGCCTCGGCTCCGTCCTGATTGATCCGCCGGAGGGCAACATGCGCGATTACCTGCAATCGCTCGAGCGGCTTCGTGCGCTGCCAAATTTGAAAGTGCTGTTCGGCGCGCACGGCCCGGCGGTCGGCAGTCCGCGCGCGAAAATTGACGAGTACATCACGCACCGCCGCGAGCGCGAAGAAAACATTCTGACTGCGGTCCGCGAGGGGGCCGGCGTGCCGGCGGAGATCGTCGCGCGCGTCTATACGGATGTGCATCCGAAAGCGTATGCGATGGCCGAGCGCGCCGTGCTCGCGCACCTTGAAAAACTCGAAGCCGAGACGCTCGTCGTCCGCCAGAGCGATGATCGGTACCGGGCCGTCGGAGGCGGCCCGCCGGTTGAATAAGCTCAGCAACTCCGGCCTTTTCATGGTGAGGTGATTGCGCGCGCGGGCACCTGTAAGCGGGTTGTTAAGACATTTGAATCCAACTATGAGTTGAGGGAGAACTCATAAATCCTATGGCATCACTGAAAGAATCCGAGGTCAAACGCGAGCGCGCGGAGGAAAGGCTCCGTCACCAGCTGGATTTCACGCGGGCGATTACCAATAGCCTGGGCGAGGGAGTTTGCGCGCTCGACCGCGAAGGCCGCGTCACCTTCATGAATCCGGCGGCGGAGCGCATGCTGGGCTGGAAAGAAAAAGAGTTTTTGGGAATGAACATGCACGAGACCATCCACTTTCAGCGCGCCGAC
>JANOGZ010000740.1:0-4651 GCA_031406255.1 Pyrinomonadaceae bacterium
GACGACCTCGTAGTAGGGCATGGCTTATCTCCTTTGTTGCCTGCTGCGTAGTTTGTAGATGACTTATAGCATATCCTGCCGCTGGCCGCTTAAGTCACAACGTCCGCACGTTTGCGTCCGGAGCGCCACGCTTTGCCTCGAACCCGCGGCCGATGAACCACGCCCCGGGGGCGTATCTTCGATGCGATGAATTGTTTAGCATGGGTGCTGAGATTTTATTGATAATTTTCAACCTCGATGCTACAGTTTTGCGCGTGAGCGAAAAGACCCTCACTTCACGGCAGGTAGCGGAGCGCTACAACGTAGCGCTGTCGACGGCCCGCGCGTGGTTCCTCCAGGGCCTTGTCCCAGACGCCCAACTCAAGCAAACGGAGCTCGGCCCGGTGTGGATCGTGTCTGAAAGCGCGCTTAGCGGGTTCGTGCCGCCGCGAGCGGGCAGGCCGCCGAAAGGCAGACCTGAGAATGGAACGGAAGCGACCACCATGAAGACGGCGAAAGAGGCCATCTTGAAGTCGGAGAGCAAGAAGAAAGCAGGGAAGAGATGAGCGAGCTGAAGCCGGATGTGGTGGCCGTAAAGCAGTGGATTGATGAAACCTTCCCGGCAATCACCCTGCCCCTACCGGAAGACATATTGAATATTGTAGTAGAGAAGATCAACGAGGAACACTGGGATCCCGAAGCGGTATCACAGGCGCTTACCGCTTGCTCGCATGAAACAGTTAATGCCCTTGATACACGGATCAATTGAAAGGCGGCAGAAAATGAGCGAAGAGCCAGCCAGTAAACAATACGCTGCGGATGATGCCATCGAACTGGCGGTCAGACAACTCGATCGTGAGTGGGGAGAGGCTTTACTGGGAAATGATATCGTGGCGCTCGACCGGATTCTTCCCGCCAGCTTTATCTTTACGGACCCGGACAGCGACGTCCTCAGCAGGGATGAGTTTATAGAACTGATAAAGATCGGCGAGCTCAAATTCGAGTCGCTCAGACGTGAGGATGTAAAATTGAGCGTTCACTTGAATACGGCTTCGGCGACCGGGCGCGATGAGGTGAAAGCCAGATACAAAGGTCGGGACGTCAGCGGTCAGTATCGATTTACAAATGTGTATGTGGAGCAGGGTGGGCGCTGGAAGGTCGTCTCTTCACAGGTCTCCCGCGTGACAGGACTGGTGGAGTAAAGACCGCAGGAGAAGTAGACGAAGCTGAAAAGCGGAACACTCGGCGACCAGGCATAATGGAGCGCCGCCTGCTGCCAGCAATAGATGATGAATAGTAAGAAAGCAGGAATAAATGAGGAAGGGAAGTGTGACAGGCATCGCCCCGCGCGTCGGTTTGCTCTTCGCCGCAGGCATCCTCGCCCTGTCTTGCGCCAGCAGCGCTGACAAACCTTCTGCCAGCGGGAACAGCCAGCTCATCGCCGCCAATGAAACCGCGGCCATCCTCCAGGTGCGGGCCATCGCCTCCGCGGAATCAATTTATATGTCGACAGCGGGCGCGGGCAGCTTCGGCACGCTCACGCAGTTGGTCGAAGCCGGGGCGGTCAGTCCGACGCTCGGCTCCGGGCAAAAGGGCGGCTACAGGTATGAGGTGAAAGTCGCTCCTGCCAGTTACGAGGTGACGGCGACACCCGTTCAATACGCCTTCACGGGTTTAAGGTCGTTTTATATGAACTCGACCGACGGTGTGATTCACAGCGCCGACAAGAAGGGCGCCGCCGCGGACGCCACCGACCCGACTCTTTAGCCGCATGAGATATAAGCGCAACAGGCGAGCGATAACGACGAGCGGTTTATTGCGAAAGTTTAATCGACTTATTTTGAAATCAGAGCACGCCGCAGCTCGATCAACTGTAGAGACTTCACCACGAACTCTACTTTCCCCACCCTTATCTCTAACTTGTTAGAATTTGCGATCTGTGAAAGGTCATCAAGATGCAGCTTCACGATGATGCTTTCCTGGATAATTCGTCTGGTGTCCGACTGGGAGGCGGTGGGTTCTACTTGCTCATCTGGATAGTCGATACGATCGTATTTATAAAGATATCCGTCAGCGGCCAAGCTGACTTGTTTTTCTGAATCGAACTCCCTGACTTGGTCCGTACCGATCGTGGAATTAATGATCAGATAGGCCGCGGACAATCCGCTGGTCGACTTGCCTCTGTAAGCGAGTTGAAAACTGATGGTCGTTCCTCCCGCAGCGCCCGCTACCCCGCCGGCGGGTTTGTTCTCACGCGGGCTGGATAGAGGAATATCTACTTGTACGTAAGTAGCGTTCCTGGCGCGATCGTACCTGGTCCTGACAGTCGCTGGTGGGGCTTCAGTGCTCTTCGGAGATTTGAGTGATGGAGCTGGGGAAACGATCTTACCGGCGTCTTGTGGCGAGGTGTTCGTGTCAGCGGAGAGGAAAGAGGTGGAGGTCCCCAAGCAAACAAATGAGATGACGAGTAAAATGTAGTGCATCGCTGTTAACCTGTGGTAAGGGTATAAAGGATTATACATCCTGAACTCATCCGGCGAGAAATGATGGAAGAAAATCAGACAGTTGCCGCTGATAATCGAAGGGTCTCGCTGGCAGAGGCGCTGTCTTTCTTGCCGGGACCGCAGGGTGAGCGATTCGCACAGGTCTTTGAGCACGGCAGTCTTGTTGTGGAAATCTTCGCTCCGCGTGGAGTTGATACACAACGACCGCATACCCGCGATGAGGTCTATATCGTAATGCGAGGCAGTGGGGATTTCCTCAACGGCGCTGCTCGGCAGAAGATCGGGCCGGGAGATTTCCTCTTTGTCCCGGCCGGGATCGTGCATCGCTTCGAGAATTTCACCGAAGATTTGCTGTTGTGGGTACTATTCTATGGTCCTGAAGGTGGTGAGCGCCCGTCCCCACAGACAGACGGTAAGGATGTCGCTGCGTAAGGCTCGATGGATACTGTTTGTTGCAAATGATGCCGCACCTGACGGGCTGTTGCAGCGCACGGACTGTGAAATGAATCTCCTGCGCAGTGAGTGAAGCCGCCAGTGAACAGCAGCGTTTGGCGATTAGCGTGAGGCCTCCATGATGAAGATCCTGCTTATCCTGCTTATGACAGCCCTGCCGGTATCGGCCCAGACGCGCGATGAGCTTCGCCAAAAATACGAATCTCTCAGCGTCGGTAGCTATCTAATACGTCCAGGCATAGACATGTCCGTCACATTTGCAGACTCATCCTTATGGAAGGATTATGCCTGCCAGGCGATCATCAAACCCGAACGTACCACGACTTCAAGCGCAGATGGCTCAGAAGTAATGTCTTCCGATTCGGTCGCGCAGATTATTGATGAAGTCGCGCCTGTTGCTCGGCGAGGGAAGCCGATCAACGAACTGAGTGTCAATGGTGGTTGCAATGTTTTATGTGTGGCTGATCGGAAAATATCTGAAAGACGCAAAACCCTCCAGCTCCATCGTGGAGCAGGTGAACAGGTTGGTTGAGAGGTATGGGGATAGAAGCTATCCGCTGGAGTATTACAGCCGGGAGCGGTTGATGTCGTGGGAAGCACGTAGAGAGTGGGTTGCGCCAGATCTCAAGCCGCTCGATTAGGGTGCGGAATCAACATCACAAGCGTCGCCTCGCCGCGGACAGCGCAAAAAGCGCCGCCGCTGGGCCTGTCCGCATGACATCGTCCGCCTTGCCTTACGCGAGCCGTTCGAGCAGCCGTGCCAGGCGAATTGTGCCGCTCCAGTCGGAGGACTCCTCAAAGTCCCATAATGCCGACAGAATCGAATGGCAAAAAGCCCATGACGCCAGGCGCTCTCGTTTGATTTGCAACTCATCCGAAAAAATCGAGAGTCTCCGGGTGAGGACATCCATCGTGACGGACTCCCGGGCTCCGGAAGGCAATTGATTCAGCATAAAGGAGCCCACCTCGTAGCCCGGGTCCCCCGCAATTCCCTTGGGATCAATCGCCACCCATCCCCTCGCTGCCGAAAAGAGAATATTTGCGTGATGCAAGTCCCCGTGGAGAATCACATGACCCCCGGATGACGCGTCGAGCTCGGCAAACGCGCGCTCCGCCTGCGCGATGAGCGCGGAAGGAAAGGGACCGCTACCACCGTCGAATCTATTCCGCAGCCGCGCGAAAGCGCGGAACCAAACCGCGAGAGTCGGCAGCGCGCACCCTGCGTGAGGGCTGCGCCACAGGCGACGCATGAGTTGCGCCGCGGTGCGCGTCGCTTCCGGGTCTCGCTGCACTGTGTGGAGCGCCGTACCCGGGGCGATGCGCTCCATCAATAAAATCCCGCGAGCCGCATCCATATCCAGTAAACAGACCGCTCCCGTACCTTCAAAGAGCCTCAGCGCCGACGCTTCGGTAAGTAATTCACGGCATGGGACGCCGACTTTGAGTACGATCTCGACGCCAGCAGAGGTGCGTCCCGGTATCACGAGATTGTAGGAAAGGTTGGCAAATGGCTCATCCAATTCCAGCGCCCACCGCTCCCGACACTCTTTTAACAAAGCCGGCAACGATCCGAGCCACTGCCGACCGGTCTCGCCGTGAACCCGCTCGACGGTCTCTTTTAGTCCACCTGATACATCTCCTGGTGCGCGAGACCGAATCGTGGCCATCGCTTCTCTCCAGAGTTAAAAAAAGCGGCGAAGCCTGACAGATCATTC
>JANOGZ010000747.1:0-2395 GCA_031406255.1 Pyrinomonadaceae bacterium
GGGGCTCGGGGCGCCCCCCAAACCCCCCGGCGTTCGCGGCACCCCCGCGCAGCCCGGGCGCCGCTCGACACCCCGATTGTTGCTCAGGGGCTGTGACGCGAGCGTGTGCGGCAGAGCCGCCCGGCGGCGGCGCCGGTCAGAGGGTTCAATCTGGCATACACCCCAGCGGAGGAGCCCTGGTCAGCGAATATATTACGGGTTGGCACTTCGGTATGCGTCCAAGCAGGATTTCCAAGAGCGGTAGAGTTGATAGAACGTGTGGCCGAGAGAGTCGAGATCATAGACATATCAGAGCTGCGGAAGGCGGAAGCCGGTCTAACCTGCTCAAGCATTGTTTTTGAAAGCGCCATCTAACAACTCTTTCAACCCGACGCCTCGATAGTATGTTTCTCAAGATACTTTCTCTGCTGAAGATCGAGTGCTGCTCGCTCGGCGCGGGTTAATTCTGGCGTTAGATTTTCTTGACTAAGACAATTCATAAAGCATCTGAATATGACTGAGATTTTTAATGAGGATGATTTCGACGGGGAAAGCTTTTTAGCCTGCGCCGCGCGAGTCGCACAGGCCGTCGAAAATCTTGAGGGCCACTCCGAGGTCATGTCGCTCATAGCAGTTCGGTGCGCCGGGTTAGGGCTACTTGACGTGGCTGTCCAACTGACTGAGACCATCACCGACCCTTATGCGCGGGATCAGGCTCTTGCGAACATCGCCGCCGAATGCGTCGGATTCGACGAAGCTGATTACGCCGATGAGCTGATTAAGAGGCTCGAAGACCCCGGTCTTTACGGCGTAGCGATGGAGCAAACGGCTGTTAAGTATGCCGAGTCCAGCGCATTCGACAAGGCCCTTGAGATCGCCCGCGAAATGGACGACAGCGGCCCGACATTAAGCAGGATAGCTTTCATCTGTGCCGACGGCGGTCTCTTTGCTCAGGCGATTGAGGTCATACGGTCAATTGAAGATGCAGGCTTGAAGGCGACCGCATTAATCGAACTGGCGGCCAGAGGTCTCCGCTCAGGTCGTAACCGTGAGGGCGCAGAGCTGCTCGTCGAAGCGGCGAGAACTGCCGAAGAGATCGAGTTCACACAGGAGCGCATTAACGCCCTCATAGATATTGCTTTTCTACATCAGGAGACTGGACAAGAAGAGCAGTCTTTCGAAACCTTGTCTCGCTCTTATCAGCTTTGTGATGAAGTTGAAGGCGCGACCGATCTGGGAAGGGCTCAAGATTACGCCAGGGATGAGGCTCTGGCGAAAGTCGCCACGTGCTTTGCGCGACTACAACGCTACGACCAGGCCGAGCTCGTCACTGAAAAGATCGAGAACCCGTTTCCATTCGCCGCGGCGCTGGCCGACGTGGCGCTTGAATATCACAAGGCAGGCCAGAGCGGCCAGGCTTTGACGTTATTAACGGAAGCCCTGGAGGTTGTGAAGGAAGAAGAGGTTTATGGCGAACGCGGCCTGATGTTGCGGGAGAGCCTGCTCGCCAGGTTGGCGGTTTTTTACGCCACGGTCGGACATTACGAAAAGTCTTTGCAAATAGCGGGGATGATAAGTTCTCTCGATCTACAACTCGGCGCGTTGAGGGATGTTGCCAAAACATGTGTGCGCTCCGGTAATCATAGCTGGATTTCCCGAGCCGCAGAGATGATGCCGGGGACTTACGCTAAAGTTCTATTTGACATTGAAATTAGCGATGCTCTTGTCGAATCTGAGCAATCGGCGTTAGCCAACCGCACATTATCTCAAGCGCTGGCCAGCACGGAGACGATAGAGCGGGCAGATGATAAGGCGCTGGCCTTAACGGAAATAGCCCTCAGGCATGTGCAAAGAGACCAGGCGTCCAGAGCTTCGGACCTTTTGTTCCAGGCTCTCACCACTACCGCCCTGATCAATGATAGTTATCAAAAAGCGCGTGTCCTGATTGAGTTAGACGGCAAGTACAGAAAAGCCGGACAAGAGGCGGGTGAAAGAGAGCGGAGAGTCTTGCAGGAAATCGCTCCTTGAACATGGACGAATTGGCGGTCGGGGAGTACAAAAATCTAACAAGTCATTGGAGCGGACGCGCAATTAGCAGGTTTTTTATCATCGAAGGCCGCAGCGCGCGGCTGATCCCCGGCGTTATATTGCTTCCCCCGAACAAATCTTCATGACATGCCTATCGAAAAAAAGTGAGACCTTTTGGGTCTTCAAGTCACCAACTTAAAAGTGTTTTTATCTCTGACGTAGAGAAGACTTGATGGAACCCACTAAAGTGTATGCGCTCGCCACGTTGTTAGTAATGTACTCCCAGCCAGCACAACTTTCAGCACTCACCCATATAGTTCCAGACAACGCGCGGAATGAGCGTGCCTTTCTTCAAGAACTTGCCGCACGATGCAAATGCTTCCCGGCG
>JANOGZ010000760.1:0-1485 GCA_031406255.1 Pyrinomonadaceae bacterium
TGTTTCGGCCGACGCCGATCAGCTTCAACAGGTCTTCTTGAATCTTTTGCTTAACGCGCGCGACGCGATGCCCGATGGCGGAGAGCTGCGCATACGCTCGCGTTACCATGAGAGCTCGAACCAGATCACCATCGAAATCATGGATAACGGCGTGGGTATTGCGCCCGAACACCGCGCACACGTCTTCGATCCGTTTTTTACGACCAAGCCGGCCGGCGCCGGCACCGGGCTGGGCCTCGCCATCTGCTACGGCATCATCAACGCGCACGGCGGGCGTATCGAGATCGACCCGAACAACGGACGGGGCACACATGTCTGTGTCACGCTGCCGGTGCAAACGATTCTCCCTTAAATGAGTAAATATGCTCATCCTTCGCCCTGACATGTTCATCCGTACGCCGTTGGAACCTGGCCGGACTGTGGAGCGCCGTGACACCACACGCGCTTACAATAAAAGTTAATGGGAACACCACCGCTCATACTTATCGCTGAAGATGAAGACCTGATGCGGATGATCGTGTCGCGTCTGCTTGAAGAGGCCGGTTACCGCGTCGCCGCCGTGGCAACTGCCGAAGAGGCGCTGGCGCGCTTCGCCGCTGAAGATATCGCCGTGACGCTGACGGACATCCGCATGGCCGGGATGGATGGTCTGACGCTGCTCGACCGTATTAAAGATATTGACGCCGAAGCTCTTGTCATCGTGATGACGGCCTATTCGTCGGTTGATTCGGCGGTCGCGGCGCTGCGCAAAGGAGCTTATGATTACATCACCAAGCCCTTCGTCAATGAAGACCTTCTCCAGTCTGTGAAGAATGCCATCCGCCAGCGCGAGCTTTTTCGTGAGAACCGCGCGCTGCGCCGCGAGCTGGATCGCCGCTACAGTTTCTCGGAGATCATCGGCACTTCGGAAGCGCTCCAGTCGGTCTTTCGCCTCGTCGAGAAAGTTGCGAGCACGGGCACTAACATTCTCATCGAAGGCGAGTCGGGGACGGGAAAAGAGTTGATCGCCCGCGCCATTCACCATAATAGCCCGCGTGCCGATCGCCCGTTCGTCGCGATCAACTGCGGCGCACTGCCTGAAACACTCCTCGAATCCGAACTCTTCGGCCACATGAAGGGAGCGTTCAGCGGGGCCGTCGCCAGCCAGCCCGGGCTCCTGCGCGCTGCTGACGGCGGCACGGTCTTTCTCGACGAAGTTGGCGAGGTCAGCCCGGCGATGCAGGTCCGCCTGCTGCGCGCGCTGCAAGAACATGAAGTGATCCCGGTCGGCGCGAGCGCGCCCGTCCGCTTCGACGCGCGCATCATCTGCGCGACCAACAGGGATTTAGAGAAAGAGGTGAGCGAAGGACGCTTCCGCGACGATTTGTTCTATCGCCTGAACGTCATCGAAGTTCACTTGCCGCCTCTTCGCGAACGCCGTGAGGATATTCCACTGCTCGTACGCCATTTCATGATGCGCACGGCACGCGAGCAGCAACAAACTGA
>JANOGZ010000802.1:0-2138 GCA_031406255.1 Pyrinomonadaceae bacterium
CCCCCTCCACACGGTTCAATCCGGGACGGTTCAATCCGGGAGTTTGGCGAGTTCCGAACTCAGTTCGGCCATCAGCGACTCGACCATCGCCGGGCCAAAGTCAAACTCAATCCCCGCCGCCCGGAAGAGCGCGGAGCCGACCCCCTGTCCGCGAGCCTCCGGGGAGACTCGGATGTCCCACAGGACGGCGAGGTCTCCACGGCCCTCTAACATATCGAGGCCCGGGGAGTTGAAGGCAACAGCCGCCCCACCGACACGGCGGCCTTCCACCCGCGCCGCCAACAACCCCCAATTCGACACATCGAAACGCCTCGCCCACCGGGCCGGGTCCTCTCCGTTGATGGCGTCGTAATCCTTTAGATAGGGAACATCGAGGCGGCGCTCGGTCAGTACGAACTCATCGGTGACCGGCTCGGCGACGTCGAGAACCCGGCCGACCTCGAATGCGATAGGAATGCCCGCGTACTCCTCAAGCGCCGTCATCGGCCCCTCGCTAATTTCAACTCTCATGCGAGGACCCCTCCGAGTCCGGCTCACGGTTGGCGATTGCGCCGCCGCGTTTTTCAGCGGTTCGCTCCAACCGCGAGTTAGGCGGCGCCGACTCCGCACGCGCTCAGGCGCCTCCCTGTTTGCTCTTCGCCCTGGCGACCCAGCCCGGGGCCGAGTTGATTTGTTGCCGCAGAATGAGGTTCAATTGTGCGGCATGGTGCTGGACGTGGCGCATGTTGTACAGAAGTAACTCCGCGAAGCTGACCTCACCCCATGAGAACTCACAGCGCCCGCGAGCCTTCTCGTCCGTCAGAGCTTCAATCGTCGCCTGGCACTTCCCGCGGCCATGATCGAGATAGGTTTGAAGCTCGTCTTTCGTAAAGGGTCGTTCGGGAAGCAGCCCCGCCGGATCCATCTCGTCGCGTGTGAAAGGGGCGGGGGGAGCGAACCCTTCGACCGCGCCGGACAGGTAAAGGTCGAGAAAGAAGAGCGTGTGATAGACGACATACCAGAACTCCGGCCGCCGCGAGCGGTCGCTCCATAGCTCGTCGGGACAGGCGACGAGGGCATTCTCGAGCATGTCGATCGCAGCCCCGAACTGCTGCCAGAGGATTGCTCTCCAGGTTGTATCCACTTCACACCTCCGGGCGAACGCCGCTGCTCCGCGCTTGTTTCGGCGCCGAAGACGTAAAGCCGCCTGACGCCGGAAGTGAAACAGCCGCCCGCGCATGATGGCATCCAGGCTGCCTGGCAAAGACAGGCAGGAGATGGCTGCCACGCAGTGCGGTCGGCTCCCGTCACTAAGCAGGCGCGTGCTTACCGCAATCTGCCCCGCACATCGTCCGGAAGGTAGGTGCGAAACACATAGTCGGTGCGCTTGTTCGAGACATGACAGGATTGACAGTTCTCCAGCTTCCCGCGCCCTTCGATCCTCGTCCCGGCCCCATTCAATACCATGTATTCCCAATCACCGCTTGCCGGATTGAAGCCTACTTCACGTTTTACCATCACCGTCAGCAGCTCTGGAGAGTTACTATTCCGATCAAGCAACTTTTCCTTAACAATGACCGAATTCTTCGGGAATTTGGGTTCCGCCTGATGCATCATGGCGCTTCGCCCGACGTTGTTCACGTATACGGTGAAGTATTTCCGCCGATGAGGGTTGCTCGATGTTGCTATCAAGTCCCTGCCGGTAGCGACCCGACACAACCCGTCGAGGTGAGTCGGCAGCAACAGCGGCAGCGGGTTAACCTTTGCCCAGCTCCTGTATCCGCTTACTTCCCTGGCCATCAGAGTTTTTCTATCTTTAGCGCTTGACGGGTCGATACTCCGCTGCGAGGCGGTCGATGGAGCCATAAAAATAATCGCGCACGCCAGCCAAACTGCCGCGATGCAGATGCGGATGATTCGAGATCGCTCACTCACTGTCTTAAATCGGGGAGTCCGAGATGCCCTCGCCTTTAGGCGAAGACTTTACTGGGTGCTCCCGTTACTCCTTTCAATACTTGAACGTTTCGTGTTTTACTCATTTCTTCTCCTTACCAGCTTCCAACCCGGCGCCTGACGCCCCGGAAGTGCGCCGCCGCGCGCACATCACAGCGACGGACGAGTTAACGCGATGAGAGGCACGCTCAGTCGCGGTCAACTCC
>JANOGZ010000821.1:0-2144 GCA_031406255.1 Pyrinomonadaceae bacterium
GAATGAGGAGGGCAGAGGGATCCGCGCCCCGGGCGGCGCGGTCCGATTGAAATTCTCAACCTGGCGCGGGGAATATAGCTCAATCGCGGCCGGCTCCTGATCCACTAGCTGGGAAGAGTTTGTGGCGTGCTCCCAGTCGAAGCCGAAACGGAAGCGGTGATCATCTTTCTGCCACACCAAGCTCTCGGTGAACTGGTAGCGGCGCCCAACGAAAGAAAGTTTCCGCGCAGTCCCGAACCCCACCGCGGCATCTGCAATGTTGATGCGCGGAGCACCTAAACCAAAACAACCGGGGCAGTCCTTGGTGCTGGCCGGTGTTTCCGGCGAGCTAATGAAGAAGTATGAGAACCGCAGGTCGTTGACGAGGTTGGAGGACAACACGCTCGTCAGCCCGGTAATCGTTTGATCCACCCAGTTCTTGACGCTGGACCACCCAGAAGGCAGAGAATTGTTGCGCTCATCGAAAGGGCCGAAGAAACTGTTCCCATCGTGCGTGTAGCGGGCGAAGGCGTTGTGGTTAGGATTGAGGCGCACGTCGAAGCGCACGTTGAACTGGTTGCCGAGAAAAGGGCTGGGGAAGACTCCCCCGAGCGGGGCGAACTCGGGAGTGCGCGGCTGAACCGAGATGACGCCGCGCTGGTCGTTGCGCTCGTAGCTGGTGAAGAAGAAGGCGCGGTCGCGGGCGATAGGGCCGCCGAGATGATAGCCGAACTGACTCCGCTGGAAGAACGGGTCCGGGTTGCTTGCGTCACGCTGGAGGCCGGTGTAGGCGGCCAGGTTGTGGTCGCGATAGAAGTAGAATCCACCGCCGTGAAAGTCTTTGCCGCCGGAGCGCGTCACGATGTTGATCGCGCCGTTCGAGGTCAGGCTGGTCGCGAGGTCGAAGTTGACGGTCGAGATCTGGAACTCCTGCACGGCCTCCTGTGACACTTGCAGGGCCGCGCCGACTGAGGCAATGAAATTGATGTCCGCGCCGTCCACTGTGACGCGTGTGTTCCCGATGCGCGGGTTGGTTTGCAGGCCGGAGCCGAGCATGGGCACGGAGACGCGGTTGTTCGTGCCCTTAACGGGATTGATGATGCCCGGCTCCAGCTTGGCCAGTTCCAGGAAGTTTCGCCCGTTGAGTGGCAGGTTATCAATCTGCGCGCGAGTGACCACGCCGCCCACTTGATGCTGCTCGTAGTTAATTAACGGTGCGGCGGCGTCCACCGTCACCGTTTCGCGCACCTCACCGATCTGGAGCGTGAGGTTGACGGTGGTGGTCGTCCCGGCCTCGACGGTGGCCGTGCGTTCCAGCAGACTAAACCCTGTCGCTTCCGCCGCCACCCGGTAAACACCTGAGGGCAGCGCCGCCGCGCTGTAGTCGCCTTTCGCAGAGGTGTTGAGCGTGCGTGTCAGGCCGCTGTCACGGTTGACGATGCTGATGTGTGCCCCAACCACAGGCGCGCCGGCAGGATCCGTCACAACGCCGTTGATGGTGCCGGTCGGCGCTTGCGCGCGGGCCGAGCCAACGGTCAGTAACATCACGAGTAAAAGTTTTGCCAGAAGCTTGCTCACCGTCGTGATTGTCCTACTCTCGTTCGCCGAAAAGTCCTTCCGACTTTTTCTTATCGCTGGTTTCTGCCATCGCCTCGCTACTCCAGCCGCGACAGACTTGAAGTCCGTCGGACATTTCACGGGGCGAGGTTCACACGCCGCAGCAGGTCTGTGAACCGCGGGTCGGAACGAAGGTTGTCGAACATTGGATTCACTCTGACTTCACCTAATTGGCGACCACTGCGTTCCTCATAGACCTTTTCCAGCCAGGCGAAGGCTTGATCCTTATCCCCCAGACCGGTATAGATGATGGCAAAGTTAATAGGCGGAATTTGACGTTGCCTGGCCTGCTCTTTTAACTCGGCGAGCATCTGCTGCGCTTTGTCTCGCTGGCCCGACACCGCATATGCGTAGGCGAGCCAGGCAAATCTTCCTTGCCTCTCTGGAGAGTTATCCAAAGCCCTGGCCCTTTCCAACTCCAGGATGGCTTCTTCATACATCCCCTTTTGCACATAAGTAGCCCCGAGGCGGGCGTGCGCCGGGGCAAAGTTTGGATTCATGTCAATTGTCTTCTTGAATTGTTCGATCGCCTGGTCGTACCGCCGCGC
>JANOGZ010000871.1:0-1644 GCA_031406255.1 Pyrinomonadaceae bacterium
GTCATCGGCCCCGTCATCGACGTGGCATTCGATGAAAAGTACCTGCCGCCGATCTACACCGCGCTGCGCGTCGTCTCCGAGGGCTTCGATGTGCCGACGCCGATCAACATCATCTGCGAAGTGGAACAGCACCTCGGCGAAAGTCGTGTGCGCACGGTCGCGATGCAGCCGACGGAAGGAGTCGTGCGCGGCATGCAGGTGATCGATACGGGCGGCCCGATCACGATGCCGGTCGGCGAAGGCACGCTCGGTCGCATCCTGAACGTGATCGGCGATCCGGTGGATAATCTAGGCGAGGTCAAATACGAGCAGCGCATGTCGATCCACCGCCACGCGCCCCTGCTCGAAGAGCAATCGACCGAACTCGAGATGTTCGAGACGGGCATCAAGGTTATCGATCTTATCCAGCCCTTCCTGCGCGGCGGCAAGATCGGCCTGTTCGGCGGCGCGGGCGTCGGCAAAACCGTGCTGATCATGGAACTGATCAATAACGTCGCGCTCAAGCACTCCGGCTTCTCGGTGTTTGCGGGCGTCGGCGAAAGAACGCGCGAGGGCAACGACCTGATGCGCGAGATGGTCGAGTCGAAAGTGATCGATTTCGGCGAGTCGTTCTATCAGCACATGGACGCGACGCACGAGTTCGACATGACGAAGGTAGACCGCAGCGCGCTCGGGAAGTCGAAGGTCGCGCTCGTCTACGGGCAGATGACGGAACCGCCCGGCGCGCGCCTGCGCGTCGCGCTTTCCGGCCTCACGGTCGCCGAACATTTCCGCGATCAGGGCCTCGATGTGCTCCTCTTCATTGATAATATTTTCCGCTTCACACAGGCGGGCTCGGAAGTTTCGGCGCTCCTCGGGCGGATGCCTTCGGCCGTCGGCTATCAGCCGAACCTCGCCACCGAAATGGGCGAATTACAGGAGCGTATCACTTCCACCAAGACCGGCTCGGTCACCTCGATTCAGGCCGTTTATGTTCCGGCCGACGATTACACGGACCCTGCTCCGGCGACGACCTTCGCGCACCTCGATGCCGTCACCGCGCTTTCGCGCCAGATCGTCGAACTCGGCATCTACCCGGCCGTTGATCCGCTCGCTTCTTCGTCGCGCCTGCTCGATCCGCGCATCATCGGCCAGGACCACTACCATACCGCGCAGGCCGTCAAACAGATCCTGCAACGCTACAAAGACCTTCAGGACATCATCGCGATCCTCGGTCTCGACGAGCTTTCGGAGGAAGACAAGCTGGTGGTGTCGCGGGCGCGCAAGATTCAGAGATTCCTGTCGCAGCCGTTCTTCGTCGCCACGCAGTTTACGGGTCTCGAAGGCAAATACGTCAAACTCGAAGATACGATTCGCGGCTTCCACGAGATCGTCGAAGGCAAGCACGATGATCTGCCCGAACAGGCTTTCTGGTTGGTCGGCAGCATCGAAGAAGCGCGCGAGAAGGCGCAGCGCATCGCCGCTGAATAAAATGATGAATGCGGAATGATGAATGATGAATGATGAATTAAAACCAAAAACGTAAACCGGATGTTTTTCTTTTAATTCATCATTCCGCATTCATCATTCATCATTTTAGTTATGGCTGACCAAATCCAACTCGAAGTTATTACGCCCGAACGCCGTGTGCTCGCCGAGCCGGTC
>JANOGZ010000877.1:0-10007 GCA_031406255.1 Pyrinomonadaceae bacterium
ACCTCGGTAAGGCCATCACCGAAGGTTTCGTCTACGACGGAAGACGGTCTGTCTTTCGCAAGAAGCGACACGGCACCTCATCCGCCGCCCGGCCCGCAGAGCAGTTTGTCATCTGCATTCAAAATCACGATCAGATCGCGAATAGCTACTGGGGGGAGCGTCTGGGGAGACTGGTATCACCCGAGCAGCAGAAGCTGGCGGCGGCCCTGCTCCTCTGCGCGCCGAACCTGCCGCTGCTCTTTATGGGGCAGGAGTGGGGAGATGTCGCGCCCTTCTACTATTTCACAAGCCACACTGATCCCGTCCTCGCCAGAGGGGTGCGCGAGGGACGCCGGGAAGAGTACGCCGACTTTGTCAACGAAGGGGAAGCTGAGGACTCGACCGTGGTCGAAGAGTATGCCGACCCGCAATCCCCGAACACCTTCGAGGAGTCGAAACTCGTCTGGTCGCGTCTCGAGACGTCTCCCCACGGAGAAATTTTTCGATATAATTGCGACCTGATCGCCATCCGTAAGCGGTATCCATGCCTGTCAAACTGCGACAAGAAACTGACGAGGGCCAGCTATGATGAGCATCAGCAGTGGATGGTGATCGAGCGCGGAGACGCGCCGACCGGTGTGAGCGCGCTGCTGCTCTGCAATTTATCGGCGGAGCTGCGGACGATACCCCTCGCGCCCGCGGCGCTCGCGCGCTCCTGGCGTCGAATTCTGTGGAGCGATGATCCGCAATATGGCGGCGATCCCCGGATCGCCGCTCCTCCGGCGACGCTTCAGGGTGGAGGCGACCGCGGCGCGACGGGCGGACAGCTCTCCAGCTGGAGCGCTGTCCTCTATATAGAGAGTAAATGAACCCGAGGGGTCACAGCAGATGAGAACAGCACTGGTTATCCACGGACACTTTTACCAGCCGCCGCGAGAGAATCCCTGGACGGAAACGATCGATCGCGAGCCGAGCGCCCATCCGTTCCATGATTGGAATGAACGCATTCACCATGAGTGTTACCGCGCCAATGCTTTCGCCCGCCGCGTCGATGAATACGGCCGCGTCGAGTCGATCATCAACAATTATAAGTACGTCAGTTTCAATTTCGGCCCGACGCTTCTTTCGTGGCTCGAGCAACACGATGCGGAAACTTACGAGCGGATCCGTGAGGCCGACCGTGAGAGCATTCGCCGGCGCGGCGGTCATGGAAATGCCATCGCCCAGGGGTATAACCACGCCATCCTTCCGCTGTGCAACGAGCGTGACCGCCGCACGCAGGTGCGCTGGGGAATCGCCGATTTTCGCCACCGTTTCGGACGCGAGCCCGAATCGCTATGGCTTCCCGAGACGGCCTGTAACGACGAAACGCTCGGAACGCTGATCGACGAGGGCCTGAAATACGTGATCCTCTCGCCCTTTCAAGCCGACCGGGTGCGTCCTCTCGGCAAGCAGCGCTGGAAGAGCGTGGCCGATGGAAGCATTGATCCGACCGTTCCCTACCAGTACTTTCACCGGGATGGATCGGGGCGCTCGATCGCCGTGTTCTTTTATGACGGGCAGAGCGCGCAGGCGATCGCCTTCGAGGGGGTCTTATCCTCGAGCAGGGCGCTGGTGGAGCGTTTCCTGCGCAACGCGAAGGGTGAAGGACATATCGTCAACGTGGCGACGGATGGGGAGACGTACGGCCATCACTTCCGCTTCGGCGAACGCTGCCTCGCCAACACGCTGGAAGTCGAGGCGCTGGAGCACTGGTTTCGGGTGACGAACTACGGTGAGTTTCTGGAAAACAATCCGCCGACCAAAGAGGTCGAAATCAAGCATGGGCCCGCGGGTCGCGGCTCGGCGTGGAGTTGCTTTCACGGGGTGGCGCGCTGGGAGAGCGATTGCGGTTGCCAGGGCGGCGCGCGTGAAGGGTGGAACCAGTGCTGGCGCGGCCCGCTGCGCCGGGCGCTCGATCACCTGCGCGATGAAGCGGTACGCCATTTCGAAGCGACCGCCGGTGATCTCTTCGCTGATCCGTGGGCGGCACGGGACGACTATATCGAATTGATCGTTGACCGCACACGGCCGCGCGAGGAGTTTCTCTATCGCCATGCCGGTCGGCTGTTGGGGGCGGCGGAGAAAGTGCGAGCCCTGACCTTTCTCGAAATGCAGCGCAATGCGATGCTGATGTATACCAGCTGCGGCTGGTTCTTCGCTGATATTTCGGGGATCGAGACGGTCCAGGATTTGAAGTATGCCGGCCGGGTGCTCGACATCATGGAGGAACTGGGACTGGACTCCCCGCGCGAGCGCTTCCTCGAAATCCTCTCCGAAGCCAAAAGCAATCTTGCGGAGATGGGCGACGGCACCGACGTGTTCAAACGTTTCGTCACCCAGTCCAGAGTGCTCCCGCAGGCGGTGGCCGCGAACCTGGCGATCACCGGTCTGGTTGATCAAAACAGCGACGAGGGTCAGCAGGCCGGGTATATCTTTCACAGAAGCGACTTCAGGAAGGAGGAGCACGGACGGCTCAAGCTGGCGACCGGCCGTTTGGTGATCGAGACGGTGACGACCGGCCAGCAGTTTGATTACGCCTTTGCGGCGATACATTTCGGCGGGGTGGATTTTTACTGTGCGCTGCGACCATTTCCGGGCGAGGAGGCTTTTGAAGAATCGGTCGATCAGCTCTGGGAGAGCTTCCCCACCGCATCTCTGCCGACGCTGCTGCGGCTCGCACAGGAACTATTCGGCCCCGACGAGCACGGACTCGAACACGTGCTTCCCGAAGGACGGCAGCGAATCTCCGATATGGTGTTCAGCAAACTCGTCAGACGGTTCTCCGAAGAGTATGCCTTGCTCTACAACGATAACCGGCGACGGATCGAAATGCTGCAGGAATCGGGATTCGAGTTGCCGTCGGAGCTTCGCATCGCCGCCGAGTTTACGCTCGGCAGGCAGTTTGAAGAAGAGATCCGCAAGCAGCAGCAGAGCAGGGACCCGGCCGCTTACCAGCAGGCGATCGAGATCGCCGATGAAGCGGCGCGCCGCGGCTATCACATCAATCATTCGGTGGCGCGGGATATTTTCGAGGATATGATCGCCGGTGCGGTGCGTATCGCCGTCGCCGATCCTTCGGATGAAAACCTGGAGTCGGCGCAGAAATTGATCACGCTCACGAAGAAGCTCGGTATCGAACTGAACCTGGAGCGGCCCCAGGAAGCGGTCTACTATGCCTTGCAGAATAATTCGACGACGCCGGAGGAGATGCACACGCTGGCGCTGATGCTCGGGTTGTCACCGCGCCTCTTGAGCGCTGAGCAGGCGAGAAGTCCGAGCGACGCGCAGCCTTCTCCATCTTCGGAGGAGGAGGCTCCGCGAGCGACCGCTTTACGAGTGGTTCGGGGAACGACTCGGATAACTGGCCCCGGCGAGGACGAGGACAAAGCGGACGCGAAGCGGATCATCAATGTCGCTGATACCGCTTGATGATCCGCAACCCGAAAGATAATCAGCGGGCGGGACCGTTTCAGTCGGAGAGGCGCAACTGCGCGAGCGTGGCGCGAGCCTCTCCTCCGCTGATGTCGGGAACGATTTTTAGCTCGAGGACCCTCACCTCGGATAGCTCGACGCCGTAGTCCTCAACCTCGCGGACGGAACCCTGCGGACTAAAGTGCCATTGCTGACGCACGATTTCCTTGAAAGTCTGACTTTTGTCGGGCGACCACCGAAGCAGGAATTCCTGCGTCCGCTCGATCTCGGGTTCTTCGAAAAGCAGCCGGACGTGTCTGAGCTTCTGCGGCTGATCGAAAATCAGTCTGATGGTCTGCTCTCCGGCGGTTTCGGCGCGCCAGTAGCCTGTTTCTACTCCGAGCTGTAATGCCGCATCAATCGGATGGGCTTCATCTTCGGATGTGATCTCGACCTGCGCCAGATGATTGAGTGGCAAACAGTCCTGATCGAAATTTGCAATGGGTTGGGGGATCGCATCAATAATCCGTTTACGCATCTGCATGACCTCTTAGTGTTGAAGTGCCGACGGCGAGGCATGTCAGTCCGATCGTGAAATTCAGCGAACGCTACATGAGTGCGGTTATCTGCCCGACGCTTCTTCCCGCATCACGTGCCGGTAACAGGCGGCGGCGCCATTTTCTGCCTCTCGTGCCGGATTCGATCCGGGACATCATACTCCTAAAGTAGTACAAAAGACTTGCTGCTGTAATCGGGAGATCTCGATGGCAGTGCAGCGGCCGAAGCCGTGGAGCGCGTTGGCTGCTCCGGCCGCCATCGCCAGAACGCCCGATTGCTCGGCTGAATAGCCTCGACGTAAGCCTGCCGCGAGTCCGGCCATCGCCGCATCTCCCGACCCGACGCTGTTTCTGGCGGGCAGGTCGGCGGGCGGTACAAACTTATATCCCACGCCTTCGCCGCCGGCGAGAACCGCTCCCTTCGAGCCAAGCGTGATCATCGCCGTGGTTGCTCCGCGCTCTAACAGGTGGTGGGTTGCGGTGAGCGCATCGGCGAAGTCCTCGATAGACAGTTCCAGCAATTCTCCGGCTTCCGCATGATTGATTTTAACGAGGAATGGTTTTTCCAGAAGCGCCGGACGCAGGGCGGCGAAAGTGCAGTCGAGCAGCACCCGCCGGCCGTAACCGTGCGCGTCTGAAATCAGTCGAGAGTAGGTTGCGGCGGGCAGGCCCGGAGGCAGGCTGCCGGTGATCACGACCAGCTCACAGTCCTGCAAAAGGCTCCGGTAATTCTCTGTGAAGCGGGTGAGTTCATCGCTGCCGACCACCGGCCCGGGTTCATTGATGACCGTCTGTTGATGGCTGTTATCGCTCACGATCAGACAGGAGCGGCTCTCAGCTTGTATCGAAGTGGGAGAACAGGCGATATCTTCGGCGCGCAAGTCGGCGGCGATAAACTCACCGGCGCGACCGCCGAGAAACCCGGCCAGGATCGCGCGCTCGCCTAAAGTTGCCAGCACCCTCATCACATTGACGCCTTTGCCGCCCGCCTGCCGGAGTGTAGACTTCGCGCGATGCACCTGCCCCAACCGCACCGCGTCCACTTCAATCAGGTGGTCGATGGCCAGATTAAGGTTGACGACGAGAATCATGCGCGATCCAGAAACGCCGGGCGATTTAGGGTAGAATGGAGAAGCCCAGCGGGCGCCTTGGTGTCGCTGAAGGATATGCTTTACAACACGAAACAGCTCTATACGCCAACGCTCGAGCGTTACGAATTTAACCATAACGCTCTGATTATTGATACCGAAACCGTCGGCGCGGGCCCGCATATCGAGATCATCGAGCTCGCCATCGGCGATATCCGGGGAAATATCCTTTATTCTACCCTGGTCCACCCGGTCTACAATTCATTACCGGCGCCTTCGAGGCGCCACCGTTTCGATCGGGTCGAGTTTGCGAGCGCTCCCGACTGGCCGGTCGTGTGGCCGGAGATCGCGTCTCTGATTGACGGGAAATTGCTCATCGCCTACAACGCGGCATTCGATCGCCGGGCGCTGGCGGCGACGCGTTCACGCTATCGTCATGAAGCGCCCGAGCGCGGGTGGAGATGCGCGATGCAGCTGGTCAAGCAAACGATCGGTGTCAGGAAATCTATCACGCTGGCAGCTGCCTGCGCTTATTATGGTCTTGAGGGAGGAAACCACCGCGCGGCGCGCGACGTGGAGGCGACCTGTCAACTGCTCAAAGCACTGATGGCGCCGCCGCCCTCATAAAGGGCATAGAAGACTCTTCGACGCAGCTGCGCCGCGCCATCTCTGCACACGCATCTTTATGGTTTATCGCCCGGGTAGGATATAACTGACGGTTGAAGTGTTAAAGTATGACGATTATCCTGAAAGTGGTGTGAGAACAAGACGTCGCCGGATATTGATTTTTTCAAGCACACTTGTCGTGCTGCTCGGAGCGCTCTTCGTCTTGCTCATGCGAATGTCTCAGCCTGCTATGAACCACCCTTATTTTGCGTCACACCAGCGTCGTCCCCTTGTGATGGCTCACCGCGGCGGCGGCGGCCTCTGGCCGGAGAATACGATGTATGCTTTCACGCGCGCGGCCGAGATGGGCGTGGACGTACTGGAGATGGACATCCACAGCACCGCCGATGGGGTACTGGTGGTCATGCACGACCCGACGGTCGAGCGAACGACCGACGGCGCCGGACGGATCAACGCGTTGACGCTCGCCGAATTGAAAAGGTTCGACGCCGGCTACCGCTGGTCGCCGGATGGCGGAAAAAGCCATCCATTGCGCGGACGCGGGATTACCGTGCCGACCCTGGAAGAGGTGTTCACCAGTTTCACCAACCTGCATCTCAATATTGATATCAAGCAGCAGCAACCTTCCCTCGGCGTCTCCTTCTGCCGGATGATCCGCGAGCACGGGATGACGAATAAGGTGCTGGTCGGCTCATTTCACACGGAAGCCCTCGAAGAGTTCCGGAGGGAATGCCCGGCGGTCGCCACATCATACAATGCGGCGGAGGTCGGCGCGTTTCTGGCGATGAGTACGGCCGGGTTAGACAAACTGCACAGTCCTGTCGCGCAGGCGCTGCAGGTGCCGGAGCATGCGAACGGGCGACAGGTATTGAGCCGGAACTTCGTCGAAGCCGCGCATGAACGCAATGTTCAGGTGCACGCCTGGACGATCAATGAGACGGCGGATATCAAACGCATGCTCGATCTGGGCGTCGATGGCATCATCACAGATTATCCCGATCGCCTGATGGAGGCGCTCGGCCGCGAGCCCCGGCGTGAGAGATAAGCGATATGAAGAGAAGCATTCGCCGGACCGGATCAGTCGTCGGATCGATGCTTGCGGCGGTGTTATGGCTGACCATCGCTTACTGCTTGAGCCCGGCCGGTGAAACCGAATACTTCGGAAATACAAAACCGCCTGAGCAGCAAAGCCTGCGTTATGTAACGGGCTCGGAGCCCGAGACGCTTGATCCGCAGATCGGCACAGGACAGCCCGAAGCGCGCCTTTATATGGCGCTCTTCGAAGGATTAGCCGAATATCATCCGGTGACGATGGAAGCGATACCCGCCATCGCCGAACGCTGGGAGTCCAACGCCGACTCGTCCGGATTCGTTTTCCATCTCCGAAAGAACGCGCGCTGGTCAGATGGCGCTCCCGTCACCGCGCAGGATTTCGTCTACACCTTCCGGCGCGGCCTCTCGCCTGAACTCGCGTCGCGGAATGCTTACCTCGCTTATTACGTCAAGTACGGGCAGGGCTACAACGAGGGGGGCGTCTTCGTGCGCGACGCGCAGACCGGCCAGTACGTGCTGGAAAGTGATGTGAGGGCCGATCGCGCGGGAGTCGAGACGCCGCCTCGTGCCGCGAGCGCCGCACCCGATGGCGCTGTGGCGCTGGTCGCGCCGTCGCTGGTTTCGTCAGAGCCGGCGACTCGTGAGGCGGGCGCGGCGGAGCCGGAGACGCCGTTCCGCCGCTTGATGCGCTCTCCCGCGCGGCTCATTCTGCCGGGCGATGAAAAGGCGCGCGCCAAGGAGATCGAGAAGAATACAAAACTCAAGGAGACGATCGAGGGTAAAGAATTTGTTCCGGTGAGGGCCGAAGACATCGGCGTCGAGGCGGTCGACGATCATACGCTGCGCGTCACGCTCAGCCAGCCAGCCCCCTTCTTCATTAATATGATCCCGCATCATTTCTTCCGCGCCGTGCCGCGCCGGTCGATTGAAAGATACAGGGAAGAATGGACGCAGCCCGGTAAGATCATTACCAGCGGGCCGTTCAAGCTGCAGACGTGGGAGCCGTATCACGAAATCGTCGTCGTGCGCGATCCGCTATACTGGGATGCCGCGCAGGTTAGACTCGCGCAGATCGCCTTTTATCCTTCAGAAGAACTAACGACGATGATGAATCTCTACAAGGCGGGCGAAGTGGACGCCCTTGCCAATCACAGCGTTCCCGCTGCGTGGCTCGATGCGATTCGTCCGTTGAAGGACTATATGGATGCGCCGGAGATGGCCATCCAGTATTATCTGATTAATGTGACGAAGCCGCCGATGAATGACCGGCGCGTGCGCAAGGCTTTTAATATGGCCATCGATAAGCAAGCGCTCTCGGCATGGCGACGCGTGACCAAGCCCCTCACCGCATTTACCCCGGAGGGCATATTCCCGGGCTATCCGCAACCGCAGGGAGACGCCTTCAATCCGCCACGCGCTCAACAGCTGCTGGCCGAAGCCGGTTATCGAGATCAGGCGGGAAACTTCGATCCGGCGACATTTCCGGTTGATCAGGTGGAGTTGTCATATAACACTCTGGAATCGAACCGGCAGATCGCCGAATTCATTCAGGCGCAGTGGAAGCAGCACCTGCGAATCACCGTCCCGCTCAGGAATATGGAGTTCAGGACATTTCTCGCGGCGCGCGCCAAACTCGAATACCGTGGCTTCTCGCGCTCGGGCTTTGCGGGTGATTATATAGATCCGTTCACTTTCCTTAATCTGTTCTCCACCCCCGGAAGCGACAACGGCACGGGATGGTGGGATCCGAAGTACGTCGCGATGTTGGACGAAGCCAACCACACGCTCGATCAACAGAAGCGTTACGAACTGCTGGCCCGGGCCGAGGCCTTCCTGCTCGATGAGCAGCCGGTCATCCCGCTCTACACGAACGCCACCAACTGGGTGAAGAAGCCTTATGTGAAAGGCTTGTATCCGAATCCCGGAACACTCCACGCCTGGAAATTCGTCTACATCGAACACGATGCCGCGAAGTGGTCGCCAGAAGACCTTCCCCGCTCGGCACGTCGCGAGTGACAACGCTCGCGCGCGGCGCCGATGTGGCGTGTCGAAGAGTCTCCGCGTCAGGCACGGTGATGCCGGTACGCGCGCGGGTCGATCATCCGGATTGTCCTGCGCTGTGGTACCAAAAAGATGGATGCAGGCTCCTGGTTCACGCTTTCTTCCCGGGCCTGTGATCAAGCGCAGTGCATCAATACAAGTCGGCAAAGAAAAATTCTACCGGCTAAAATAATTTACGCCCCGATCCTCTTGTGAGAGGGTCGGGGCGTGAAAAATTTTGCGGCGGCTGCCGGTTCAACCTGATTTACTTCTCGCTGGCCGTTTGACTCGCGCCCTTGGCGGCGATCACGGCCCGGCCGTTGCCACCATCGAAAATGACGCTATAAAGGGCGTTGCTGTCCCTCATAGTGGTATATATCCCGGCGGATTTGCTGTCGAGGTTTTCCCAGCGGGCCGTTGCCCTGGCGACGACCGATTTGTTCTTCGCGACGGTCAGTTCGTTGGTCTCGCTATCAAAAGTCACCTTATAGGTGCCTTTCTTAACGAGCGTGTCGTTGACCATGATGTTTCGTGAGAAGGTAATCTCGCGCGTTTTTCCACTGGCCATCGCCACGACGCTTGCCATCGCTAAGACCACCAAAGTAAGAGCAATGCGGTTAACAAATATTTTCATTGTAGATGCCTTTCAGAGAGCGAATGATGATGGAGGCGAAGCCTCGTTCTTAATTACGCGAGGTGTCGAGTGAAGTTCCACGAAAATATGATGAGCGCGAGAAGCTCGATGAAGAGATCGCTGACGCACAGGTGTCTCCTCAAGAGAGCGTACTGTTATCTATCGCCGCGGCGCTCAGGCATCGCTTCCAAAAAAATGGAGAACGTCAATCACCAATCCAAATATTTTGTTTGTCGTCGGAGAGGCCCACCTGAATCAGGCGGGCACGTTGCAACCCGCCCGGATCAGCGCAGGGCGACAGGGGAATCATGATCGAGTCAAATTAATGGTTGATGCGAACCGGATAACGCGTCAGAATAGGGATGAACCATCAAGGTGTTAACTCTTCGCGTCAGTGGTCAGTGATCAGTGGTCAGTGGTCAGCCGGTCATGGGTGGCGTCGATCTGTCATGGCGCGCGTGCGCTTCCTTATGTTAGCTGAAAGCTGATAGCTGAATGCTGACCACTGACCACTGACCACTGATAGCTGCCGTTAGCGAGTCGGGAATAATTGCTGGTGAAGTCTCTGTCGAAACT
>JANOGZ010000905.1:0-1511 GCA_031406255.1 Pyrinomonadaceae bacterium
GAGATGGTAGAAACGGTGTTAACGTCGCTGGAAAAAGGATTAGAGCAGATTGTGTTGGAGGTCGTGCAGAGTGAAGGTCATGCTCTGACACGGTTGCAGCAAATGTGCGATCGCCTGAGCAAGGCTTACGAGCAGGGGCAAAAACCTTGTGTCCTGGCGGCTTTGATGTTGGGTTCAGCCAGAGATATCTTTCAAGAGCGCGTACAAACTCTTCTGCAGTTGTGGATTGAGGCGATCGCCTCAATTTTGGTCGAAGCGGGGATGGATGATGCGATCGCCCGTGAACGGGGAGAGGATGGTGTGATTGCCGTTCAAGGTGCCTTGATCCTATCGCAGGGATTGAACGATCCAACTCCTTTTCAGCGAGTGATGCAGCAGTTGCCCCAAATCTTATGCCGCGATTTGTTGCCCAAGCAGAAAACCAGAGTAAACAAGACGGGGTAGACTACTGCTGTTTCCTTAAGATACTGTACTTGGACTCGTTTTGAGAAGTCTTGATTCTGGCATCTGCCGCATCC
The DNA here is from genome assembly GCA_031406255.1 of Pyrinomonadaceae bacterium. GTDB lineage: Bacteria > Acidobacteriota > Blastocatellia > Pyrinomonadales > Pyrinomonadaceae > JANOGZ01. Next base: position 519 of record JANOGZ010000905.1, read on the forward strand.
CTTTAAATAGTTTTAGCTACTGTTTGAACAGATTGAAACTTGAAATCCATAAACAACAAGAAGAAACTAGATATGACACAGCCAATCAACGCAGAACAAATTATTTTGGTCACTGAAGCCACGGGCAATCAGGGCGGTGCAGTGGCGCGTCAGCTTCTTTAGCGCGGCAAATTTAAGGTTCGTGCGATGGTTCGCGATCGCCATAAGCCTTCCGCTCAGGCCCTTCAAAAAGCAGGTGCAGAACTCATCCAAGCAGACTTCAACGATCGCACTTCACTCGATCGCGCTTTACAGGCCGTTTACGGCGTTTTCTCAATGCAGGATTTTAGAGAAGGAGCAGAAGTAGAAATTCGTCATGGTCAGGCACTCGCTGACGCGGCTTCATCGGCGGACATTCCACATTTTGTCTACAGTTCGGTGGGCAGTGCGGAACGCAACACGGGCATTCCGCATTTCGACAGCAAGTTTCAAGTTGAAGAATACATTCGCTCAATCGGGTTGCCTCATACGATTCTGCGTCCGGTGTTCTTTTTCTACAACTATAATGGGATGCGATCGATGGTTGAAGCTGGAACGCTTTTCCAGCCGCTGAGTCCCGAAACGAAATTGCAGCAGCTTTCTGAAGAAGACTACGGGGCAATGGTTGCTGAGGTATTCGAGCGCCCCACAGACTTCATGACGCGCGAAATTGAAGTTGCCAGTGTGGAGATGAGCAGCGAGCGCACCGGGCTCCGCCCGAAGGGACCGGATGACCTTCCCATCCTCGGCCGTTCGACAGCGGTGCCCGGCCTCATCTATGCAACCGCGCACTACCGCAACGGTGTGATGTTCGCGCCGCTGACGGTGCAGCTGGTCGGCGATCTCGTCTTCGATCGCCCCGCTGACCCGGCGCTACGCGATCTCGATCCGGCGCGCGTCGGAAGGCTGTAACATCAGCCTATGGCGCTGCTGAAACCTGACGAGATCACCACAGCCTTTAAGACACACGACGGC
>JANOGZ010000932.1:0-5636 GCA_031406255.1 Pyrinomonadaceae bacterium
AGTTGGTGGTCTTGTCTGCGTGTGAGACAGGCTTAGGCGAAGTGCAGAACGGCGAAGGCGTCTATGGGCTGCGTCGCGCGCTGGTGCTGGCAGGCAGCGAGAGTCAAGTGATGAGCCTGTGGCAAGTCAGCGATGTGGCGACACGCGACCTGATGGTCGAGTATTACAAACGCTTGCAGATGGGCGAAGGCCGTACCGAGGCGCTACGGCAGGTGCAATTAGGGATGCTGCGGAGCGGGAAGCGCAACCATCCGTTCTACTGGGCGAGCTTCATACAGTCTGGTGAGTGGAAGAGTTTGGAGGGCAGAGCACCGAGCCTGAAGTAAGGTGCGAGTGTTCTACCGCCGCGAACTAAAAGCACACCCTTTGATCGTAAGCGCCGCAACTGGAAAAGTAGCAGGACAGGAGCACATAACAGACTTATTACATTGGAAATTAAGTTCCGAGCTATTCGCGCCCTCACTGACGGTCGGGCTTCGGCCCTTTATGGCGGAAGCCCAAGCGTGAGCGCGGGCGCATTTCAAAGTACAAAGCAACTTAATTTCCAGTGTACTTAATCTGTCAGCGAGAGTTAGGTTAATAATGTCGGGCGTGATAGAGTTCTGCCCAGGATCGAGCGCGAGTTCACTCCTTTCCCAGTTCCTCTCTGGAATTACCCAGACCACCTGAAGCCCATAGCCCAGCTACCAGAAAGGGAAGCCGTTTGAAGTTACCGGCACACATCCGAGTTTCACATATCAATTCAAGTTCGTTCCCTCGTTCGCGATAGATAGAGGGAACGTTCGATACAAGTTGTCTGGAAAACAAGGGGAAAATTATGAAAGCATACAAAATCAATCACAAAATTCTTTTAGGTTTGTTCGCTACGCTGATTCTAGGTTTGTTCGTTCCGCAGACGGTTTTTTGCCAGGCTGAAAAGTTGGGAATTGTACAGTACACGCCGCCGAAAGACTGGACGAAAACACCACAGCCAAACGTCGTGGCATTTAGCGAATTCAACCAAACCACAGGCGTTTTTTGTATTATTACGCTTTACGGCGCGACACCCGGCACCGGAAATCCAACCAGTGATTTTAACAACGAGTGGAATAATCTGGTCGTCAAAAATATGAAGGCGGAAGCAAATCCGAAAACGGACGAGCAAAAGGGCGATGGATGGACGGCGATCTCGGGCGGGTCACAGGTCGAATCGGAAGCCGGCAAAGCTATAGGGTTTTTGACCGTTATCAGCGGCTTTGGAAAAACGGTCAGTATCCTCGCCGTTTTTAACGATCCTGCCTATGGGAAACAGGTAGATGCTTTTATCGGCGCGATAGAAATGGACAAACCCGTCGCACCCGCAAATAATGCGACCGCAGCCACCCCGGCGACCATCGATAGCGACGGCAACCTCGTCATCCCACAGCCTACGCGCCAGCTCACCATTGCCGATCTTGCCGGTGAGTGGGGAGATAATCCCGGGCGCATCGCGACGACTTATGTCGACCGCTCCACCGGTTCATACGCCGGAACCGATTCGCTCCACTTCACGAGCAAGTGGACGATCGACAAGAACGGAAGATACACCAATAATTTCTTCGAGGTAAGAAACGGTAAGAAGCTCAGCGATATGACGACCGGCGCCATCACAATAGTTGGACGCCTTATTTCCATCAAGCACAAAGGCACCGCGAAGTATGTCGTGCGTGGGTGGCTGGAACTGCCTGACATGACCATTTTGAAGGTCGCCGGCCCCTGGTATGACGACCAGGAAATCCCCGAGAAGTTCTTCACCGACTTCGGTGAAGACAGCCGCTTCTTCCTCACTACGAAATGGGTTCGCAAGAAATGAGAGGGGGCTGCCATTAGTTTCCGCAATTCTGATACGCAGAGACGATTACTCTGTATGCGCTCTCCGGCAGCTTCCTTTTAACATCTCCGTGGTTGACTCGGCATAGATGTGTGTGGTCTCCAGCTCCGAGTGACCTGGAAACTTCTGAATCTGCTCGATACTTGGGGCGCGGAAATTTGGCTGAAATGTCCCGTCCCGGTAAATTACCTGCCCCCAACGCCGATGCGTTTTTGCACCAGTCTTTCAACTTCGAGCGGCACGCCGTCGGCTTTTGCCTGACGAATAAACTCGCCGTCGATCTTGAAAATCCGCATTTTGACAAGGTCTTCAACCGAAAGATTCGTCAATCCCTCGTTGCGGGCTTCGGTGATAAATAGATTGAAGTGATAAGATATTGCTGCCAGTTCTGCAATCAGATTGATCTTCGGCCAGTATGTTAGATAAGTTCGAGTAGTTACCCGCCATCAGAAACCGCCTTGGAATTCAATTTGGTGTTGGCTATTGGCTGTTCTACGATACGACAATCCTAACGGTGGGCTCGATGACCACACCGGGAGCTTTGAAGATGCGCGCCTTATATTCCCTCTGCCTGTTGGTAATTCCTTCCCTCGTTTATTCATTAACTTTCGGCCCTCCAAATAAGCAACCGGTCACCGGCTCGTCGGGCGGATATTCTTCATCGCGCCAGGCTTTAACCCGGGCGAGTTCGGCAACGCCGCGCGGAAATGGCCGGGCTAACCGGACAGGCACTCAAGAGCAGGGGGAGAAAAAGAAAGAACAGGCCGGAGATACGGAGTCCGAACGTGCGCGAGCGCAGGATTTATATCGAGCGGCCATCGAAGCTTATTCTCACGATGACTATGAACGCGTACTTACCCTTGCCACCGCGGGTCTGAAGATCGATGAAAAGATAAATTCGGCGTTGGGAATGGCATACGGGCTGAACCTCGTCGGAAAAGTTTACTACAAGCGTGGAGATTACGAACGGGCGCGCGCCTACTATCTGAGGGGCCTCAAAGCGGCGGAGGAAGCGCGCTCACTGTTCGGGATGGGGAATAATCTAAGCAGTGTCGGGTCCTCTTATTATCGGCAGGGTAACTATCGCCTGGCGCAGGATTATTACGAACGATCGCTGAACGTCAGGCGTGAGCTCGGGGACAAAGATGAGATTGCGCGCGCCTTAAACGACCTGGCTAATGTCGCGCAATCGCTGGGCGCTTATCCGAAATCACTGGAGCTACGTGAAGAAGCTTTACGTCTCTGGAAAGAGACGGGGAACAACATTGGAATTGCAGACGTCCTGAACGACATCGGCTGGGTATATGACGAGCTCGGCGACTATGCCAGGGCACTGGACCACATCGGGCGGTCGGTCACTATCAGCCGTGATATGAATATGCAGTGGGGGCTCGCGGATGGCATCGAGGGTATCGGTTTTATTTATCTGAAGCAGGGTAAATATCGGGAAAGTCTGGCGCAGCTTCGCGAGGCCGAGAGCCTGTTCCGTAAGCTGAATAATCTCGACGAAGTGGCTCGAACTTCAGAGCACATCGGAGAGGCGTTGTACCAGCTGGGAGATTATGGCGGCGCCGAAGCAGCCTTGGAACAGTCGCTGGCGATCCGAAAATCTATACTGGGCGAAGAACATCCCGGCGTCGCCTCCTGCCTGCGGAATCTGGCCGCTCTTTATGAAGATAAGGGTGATTACAAGGAAGCGGAAACCTCTTACCGGCACGCCCTGACGATCCATGAGAAGGGGCTGGGGCCGAACCATCCACAGGTGGCGTTATCACTCATCAAGCTCGCATCACTGAGCCTTGCCGGGGGGCAGGTCGCCGAAGCAGCCGAGCTGCTGACCCGCGCTAACGACATCCGTGAGCATAACATCTCTTTGATCCTGGGCATGGGCTCGGAACGTCAGAAGCTGCTGTATATGGACCTCTTCTCCGGGGAGACCGATTTCACGATCTCCCTCCACAGCGGTTATGCGCCCACGGACATGCGCGCGACGCGGCTCGCGCTGACGACAATCTTACGCCGAAAAGGGCGCGCCCTTGACGCCATGGTTGACCAGATCAGTTCCGTGCGCCGCCGGCTCAATCCCCGGGATCAAACCCTGCTCGATGAACTTTCCGCGATGCGCTCACAACTCGCCGCACTCGTGCTCGGAGGAGAAGGCGGCGCCGATCCGGCGCGATATCGCGACGACGTCTCCAGACTCCAGGCCGAGGCCGAGCGCCTGGAGGCGCAGATCAGCGCGCACAGCGGGGAGTTCAGCCAACGGGAAGCGCCGGTCACACTCGAGCGCGTGCAGCGCGCGATTCCACCCGATGCCGCCCTGATCGAGATAGTCTCCTACCGACCTTACGACCCCAAATCCAGGGCGGCCGGTGGGAAGTTCGGGCCGGCGCGCTACGCGGCGTATGTGCTGCGTCCGGCAGGGGAGCCCGCCTTCGTCGATCTCGGCGCCGCGGCGGAGATTGACGATGATGTTGTGGAGTTTCGCAAGGCCCTCGCCAATCCGCTGAGCCTTAATGTGAAGCGGGCCGGACGCGCCCTTGATGAGCTGGTGATGCGCCCCGTGCGCAAGCTGCTCGGGAGTGTGCGAGTACTGCTGCTGTCACCGGACAGCATGTTGAACCTCATACCTTTCAGCGCGCTCGTGGATGAGAATTATCAGTATCTGGTTAGTAATTATACGATCACATATCTGACCAGCGGCCGCGACCTGACAAGGCTCACAGCGCAATCCCGATATCAACAGGAGCCAGTCGTGATCGCTAATCCGGTCTTCGACCTCACCGTCGGAACCAGGGACGGCTCCTCTAAGACCGCGACAAATGCACGAGGTCGGCGATCAGCCGATATGTCTCGAATGCAATTCAGTGCGCTGAAGGGTACGGCCAGGGAAGCCAGCGCGCTCAAGGACATCCTTTCCGGCGCGCAGATCCTGACCGACGAGCGAGCGACAGAGGCGGCCCTGAAGCGGGTTAAAAGCCCGCGTCTGCTGCACATTGCTACTCACGGCTTTTTTCTACCTGATCAGGAATCTAAAGCGAACGCCAATTCCAGAGGTCTCGGTTTAAGTTCCTCGCGGTCGCCACAGATCGAAAATCCTCTGTTGCGCTCCGGCATCGCGCTGGCGGGAGCCAACAAGCGACAGAGCGGCAGTGAGGAGGACGGCGTGCTGACGGCTATGGAAGCCTCCGGGCTCGACCTCCGGGGCACACAGCTGGTCGTCCTCTCAGCTTGTGAGACCGGGTTAGGAACCGTCAAAAATGGTGATGGGGTATTCGGGTTGCGGCGTGCTTTAGTGCTGGCTGGCGCCGAAAGCGAGTTAATGAGCCTGTGGCAGGTCAGCGACGACGCCACACGCTATCTGATGGTGGAGTACTATCAGCGACTGCAGTCGGGGGAGGGCCGGACCGAGAGCCTCAGAAATGTGCAGTTGCTGATGCTTAAAGGGGAACGGCAAATCCGGGACAGGCAGAGGCATGATATCCCGCGAGGCTTGAGAAGAAAGGGCAGAGCAGATCGGAGTCATCCCTTCTACTGGGCGAGCTTTATCCCCATTGGTGATTGGAAGAGCTTAGACGGTAAATGAAGAATAACGTAGCAAGCGACTGCCGAGCATAGCCGTGTGCGAAGTTATGTAGAGAAGCCTCAATCTAATTCTTGCCGAACATCTCACCTTACTTGAAAGGTCAACGGGCATGTTTAGACCTGCTTAGTACTATGTAATTTAAGTTTCTTTGTATCTGACATTTTCCGCTTGAACTTGCTCGTAGTGCCGGTTCAGTTTGGT
>JANOGZ010000819.1:0-6333 GCA_031406255.1 Pyrinomonadaceae bacterium
ATCCGCGCGCGGAGTTGGGAGGTCGGCACGCTCACTGACGGGTCGGGGGCAAACGCGGCGGCGAAGAGTGCGAGCTCGCTCTCGGCCGCGCGCGCGGCTGCGGCGCACAGCGCGCACTCGTCGAGATGCGCCGCGACGCTCGTCATCATTTCGGGGGAGAGTTCGCCGTCCAGATAATTCTGCAGTAGTCCTTCATCCAGACACTTTTTCATTGGCGTCCTCCTGTCCTACCAATCTTACCGTACACCCTCATAAATTCCTTTCTTCCGCGGGCGACCAAGCTCCCGACATTAGCTTCGTTGACCGACAGGGTCGTGGCAATCTCGCGATACGATAAGCCCTGCTGCTTGAGCAGCAGGCAGCTACGCATCGGCTCACGGATGTGATCAAGCGCCCGTCGCGCTTCTTCGATCTCGGTCTGGCGCTCATAATCAGCATCGAGCGGCCGGCTCAACCCATCTGCGCCGAGCGCCATTTTACCGAATTCCTCGTCGCGTGTGGCGGCGCGGCTCCGGCCGCGCAGGGTATTTCGCGCCACGTTAATGCACACCCTGAGCAGCCACGCCCGGAGCAATTCTTCCCCCGGAACCGAATCCAGGTGGCGGTACAGCCTGAGAAAGACCTCCTGGGAGACATCTTCGGCGAGCCCGGCGTCGCGCACGATCGCGTAGGCCGAACGATAGACGGCCCGGTGATGCAGCGTAAAAGCTTCATCAAAGCCGGGGGAGACGGCTGTCGTCGTCGCTATCGAATTTGGCACCGAGTCCATCAAGGCTCTTGCGGGTTGGCTCATTTCGCTGCTCTCATCAATGTAAACACCGCTGGCACGGGATTTGTGGCAGAAATTTTCGCCCCCATTTTTGCCGTCCGTCATCGCCGACAATCCCAGATGAAGCCTGGCCGCTACCGTTTACGTGGCATCATATTGTAGTCTGTCGAGTGCACACCCGAACCGATTTTCCACGTCGGAGCGATCGTACCGGGAAATTTAAACGGCGCGATCCGCCCACGGGTTTCACCCAAGTCTAGCAAAACGGAAGCGAGTGAGAATGAGCGAGGAGACACAAGCCGGGGCGGGCGTCGCCACCACGGCGCTCGATAACAGCCCGTTTATGCGCGCCTGCCGCCGCCAGAGCGTGCCCTACACGCCGATCTGGCTGATGCGGCAGGCCGGAAGATACATGCGCGAGTACCGCGAGGTGCGCGCCCGCACGTCTTTCCTGGAACTGTGCAAGACGCCCGAACTGGCGGCGGAAGTGACCGTCTATGCGGCCGAGCGCCTCGGCGTCGACGCCGCGATCATTTTCGCCGATATCCTGCTGATCATCGAGCCGATGGGACTCGATCTGGAATTTGCCAAAGGCGAAGGGCCGGTGATCCACAATCCCGTGCGTGAGGGCCGGGATGTCGATCGGCTGCGCGAAGTAGAGACGGTCGAGGCGCTCGATTACGTCTTCGAAGCGATCCGCGTGACGCGGCGCGCGCTCAAGCCCACGATGCCCCTGATCGGTTTCGCCGGCGCTCCCTTCACCCTCGCGTCTTATATCGTCGAAGGCGGCGCGTCGAAGAATTACGTCCGCACCAAAACCCTGATGTACGGCGATAGCGGCGCGTGGCACGCGTTGATGTCGCTGATCGCGCGCGCGCTGGCGCGCTACCTCAACGCGCAAATCGCCGCCGGCGCACAGGCCGTGCAACTCTTCGACTCGTGGGTCGGCGCGCTGAGCCCCGACGACTACCGTGAGTATGTGCTGCCGCACACCCAGAGCGTGATTAAAAGTATCACCCCCGGCACGCCCGTGATCCATTTCGGCACCGGAACGGGCGCGCTCCTCGAACTGATGCGCGAAGCCGGAGGCGACGTGATCGGTCTCGACTGGCGTGTTTCCCTCGACGAAGCGTGGCAACGCCTCGGCGATGTCGCGGTGATGGGTAATTTCGATCAGATCGCCCTCTTCACCACTCCCGCGATCATTCGCGCGCAGGCCAAACGCATCCTCGAACGCGCCGCCGGCCGCCCCGGTCACATTTTCAATCTGGGTCACGGCATTCTACCCGAAACGCCAGTGGATAATGTCATCGCGCTGGTTGACGCGGTTCATGAAATGAGCCGGAGATGAAAAGCTAAAAGATGGAAGAAAATATTATTGGCCGACTGCGCTTCTGGGGTCGTCATCGCTGTCCGCGGTGCCGCATGCCGCTGCGCGCCGAGGAGATCGCGTGTCCCGTCTGCGAGCTTCAGATCGTCTTTATCAATCAACGCGGTGAAGTGATGGTTCACATGATCGCCGTCGAGGATCCGCACAACTGGCAGCACGAAGATATCAATGAGTATCTGACGATGCTCAGTGTCGAAGACGCCGGAGACATGTATCTGCCGGCGCGCTACTTGCCGACGCGTTCGCAGCGCGCCGATCTCGTCGCGCTGCCGGACGGAACCCTCGGCATACGCTTTCATAACCTGGTCGCGCTCGCTGATATCGGAAGGCCGCGCGCGCGTTAGAAGCGCGCGCGCGCGGGAGCGCTACGTCATTTTCAAGGAGTTTTGACGGAATGGATCAATCGTATGACGCTCTCCTGATCGTCTCATTCGGCGGGCCGGAAGGGATGGAGGAGGTAATGCCGTTTCTCGAAAACGTGCTGCGCGGTAAGAATGTCCCGCCCGCGCGCATGCGCGAAGTGGCTCATCACTACGAACTCTTCGACGGGGTCAGTCCGATCAACGCCCAGAATCGCGCGCTGATCGCCGCGCTCGAAAAAGAATTACAGGCGACGGGGCCGCACCTGCCCGTCTACTGGGGCAACCGCAACTGGCACCCGCTGCTCGCCGACACGCTGCGCCGGATGGCCGCCGCCGGGGTCAGGCGCGCGCTGGCTTTTGTGACCTCCGCTTACAGCTCGTATTCGGGCTGCCGGCAGTATCGCGAGGACATCGAGCGAGCGCGGGCGGAGGTCAGCCCCGCGGCCCCCGCCGTTGATAAACTTCGCGCCTTTTATAACCATCCCGGATTCATCGAACCGAATATCGAGCATGTCCAGGCGGCGCTCGAACAGATTCCGGAAGGACGACGCGAGAAAGCGCAGATCGCCTTCACGGCGCATAGCATCCCGCTGTCGATGGCGTCGAACAGCAACTATCAGGCGCAACTTCTCGATGCCTGTCAGCTGGTCGCCGCCGGCGTCGATCATGAAAAGTGGCGACTGGTCTTTCAGAGCCGCAGCGGCCCGCCGACACAGCCCTGGCTCGAACCGGACATCGGCGTTTATCTCCGAGAGCTGAAAGCGGCCGGAGCTGAAGACGTGGTCATCGCACCGATCGGTTTTGTCTCCGATCACATGGAAGTGATATACGATCTCGATACGGAAGCGCGCCAGATCTGCGCGGAAATCGATCTCAACATGGTTCGCGCGGCCACGGTGGGCGCGCATCCGACTTTTATCAGGATGATCCGCGAGTTGATCCTCGAGCGCGTCGAGGCCGGTCCCGTCCGGCGTGCGCTGGGGGGGCGCGGCCCGAGCCCCGACGTATGCCCCGCAGACTGCTGCCTGATGGGAGCCGGAAGACCTCTTCCGCACCAGGCGACATCGCGACCGGCGGCGGCGGACGCGCCGTCTGCCCATGAGCGCTAGCGCGTGCCCTAAACGAGTCGCGTGATTACTCCGCCCGCGCCGGTGCGACATGATCCGCCGACGCATGACGCGAAAGCAGTAAACGCCCGGGTCTGTTACCGAGAGATGTTGAAGAGGATCGAACAAAATCCGGTGCGGCGCGTCGTCATCATCGGCGGCGGCATCAGCGGCCTGGCGGCGGCGCATCGCCTCGTCGAGGAGCGCGCGCATAAGCAGGAAGGGCACACCGTGGGCGGCGCGCGGTTGGAAGTCATGCTGCTCGAAGGGGGGCCGCGTCTCGGCGGCACGATCCGCACCTATCAACGCGACGGATTTCTGCTGGAGGGCGGCCCCGATTCGTTCATCTCGGAGAAGCCGGAGGCGGTCGCGCTCGCCGGGCGCATCGGCCTCGCCCCGCACCTGATCGAGACGACACCGGGCCATCGCCGCAGCTTCATCGTGCGCGGCGGCCGACTCCATGCCGTGCCGGAAGGATTTCAACTGCTCGCGCCGTCCCGCTTCTGGCCTTTCGTCACCACGGGAATATTTAGCTGGCCGGGCAAGGCCCGCATGGCGCTCGACCTTGTGCTTCCACGTCGCAACGGCCAGAGTAACGATGGCGTTCCGGCGGCGGATGAGAGCCTCGCCGGGTTCGTCCGGCGCAGATTCGGGCGGGAGGCGCTCGCGCGTATGGCGCAGCCGATGGTCGGGGGCATCTACACGGCTGATCCGGAACGCCTGAGCCTGCGCGCGACGATGCCGCGCTTTATCGAGATGGAGCGCGCGCACCGCAGCGTGATCCTGGCAATGTGGAAAGCGCGCCGGGAGGCGTCACGCAGTAGCAATGGCCAGCAGCAGCAAAGCGGCACCAGCGGCGCGCGCTATAGCCTGTTTCTCTCCTTCGACGGCGGCATGCAGATGCTCACCGATCGACTCGCCGCGCTCCTGGCGGAAGAGATCACGATCCGCCTGAATACCAATGTCGAATCTCTATCTTTTGACGGCGAGCGGTGGCGGATACGAACCAGCGCGAACGAGCTGATCGAGGCTGATGCGGTCTGCCTCGCGCTTCCCGCTTACCGGGCGGCCGAACTCTTGCGTGAGATGGATGCGCCGCTCGCCGCCGACCTCGCCGATATTCCCTATACCTCGACGGCGACGATCAACTTCGCCTACCGGCGCACGGACATCGCGCACCCGCTCGACGGATTCGGATTTGTCGCGCCGTTCGTCGAGCGCCGCGCGGTGCTGGCGTGCAGTTTCAGCAGCGTGAAATTCGCGAACCGCGCGCCCGCCGGAGGACACGCGTTGCTGCGCGCTTTTGTCGGCGGCGCGCTCCAACCCGAAATGTTTGCGCTCGATGAAGAGGCGATGGCGCGGGCGGCGCGCGCCGATCTTGAACAGCTCCTCGGCATTAAAAACCCGCCGCTTTTCGTTCACGTCGAGAAGTGGCCGCGCTCGATGGCGCAGTATCATGTCGGCCACCTCGAAAAAATCGAGCGCATCCGGCGGAGAGTCGCCGGTGCGCATCCGTCCCTCGCGCTGGCCGGCAACGCCTACGCGGGCGCGGGCATTCCCGATTGTATTCGCAGCGGCCAACGGGCCGCCGATTCGCTAATCGGAGCGACCGGCGCGCCCCGTTAAGTAAGTTTTCACGCGCCCGGTTAGTTGATCGCCCGTCCTCGCCACCTTCAATCATGGCGGATGGGCCGCGGAACGCGCCGGCGGCCACGCCACACTCGCAAAAGTAGAGCATTGACTTATTGACTTGCCGCTCAAGTTGGCATAGAACATCCCCACTTTCCTTCGCTTTTGCTCTTCGCAGGAGGTTATGAGCCATGAGCCCAGCCCGACGCCCCGGCATCGTCTTTATCACCATCGGCACCGCCTTTATCGGTCTCGGGCTGAGCGGCCGCAGCACGTTCCTAGTCATCGGCCTTACCTTTCTGATCCTCGGCATCGCCTTTCTCAGGCGCAGACGCCTGTGAGAGATTAACTCTCTGTGACGTTTTCCGATTCGGAGTATCAAGGAAATGTTTAACCGCACCGGCGACCTTGCGGACCACCTCGATTATTACGGTGACGATGAAGGGACGCGCCAGTTGATCGCCCGGGTGGTGCTGCAGCTTCCTTCGGATGTGGCGGAATTCACGCTGGATCGGTGCCGGTTCCTCTCGATCGGCGAGGCCTGTTACGGGATGACGCTGCCCGGCAGGATCGGAACGCACTGGCTGGATGATAATTCGAGCAATGTGTGGCTGATCCTGCTGGTGGAAAATCTGGATCGCCTGCCGGGCGAAGATGCGACGAGCATGATCGCGCATGAGATCGCGCATGCCTGGCTGGGACACGACCGAACCGCTCCCGATGCCGAAGACTATCAAACGGAAGCGGCACGCCTCACGCTCCAGTGGGGATTTTACGGCAAGGGATCAGACCCGGATTATTGCCGGGCACCCGCGAAAGAGTGACTGGTGCTTGTGCCGTCTCGATGATGTATCGGATGCGCTCGAATTACAGGTAGATCACGTGCGATTGGCGCCAGATGTTTGAGGGGATCGAGCCGGGTTTGGCGGTGGTGAGCAGGATCACGTAATTGCCGCTGCGCGGCGCGGGTGAGAAAGGCGCGAGACGCTGCCGGAAGTTCGCCTGGTATCCGAGTTCGGCGGCATCCTGTTTTTCCGGCATCACCAGCGCGAGGCGGCGGAGACAGTCATAGAGATG
>JANOGZ010001007.1:0-3501 GCA_031406255.1 Pyrinomonadaceae bacterium
CGTTTCCCATCGGCAGTCAGTCGACGTTCAGCGCGCCCTCCGAGGGCAGATTGATTCTGCTCGTCAACGACGACAACTATGGCGACAACAGCGGCAACTTTAGCGTCAGAATCAGGTACTGATAAAAGTCCGGAGTCCGGAGTCTGGAGTCGTAAGCCAAATGGCAGTCACTGTCTGCCTTCAGCCCAGATTTTGACTTCAGACTCCGGGCTTGTTTTTAGCTTCGTAGGCGGCGCGCAGGATCGGATCGATCGTCGGCGCGTAGGGAGGAGCATAAGCGAGATCAAAACGCTCCACGTCTTCGACCTTAAGACGCGAGTGAAGCGCGGCGGCGTACACATCTATGCGCTGCGCGGCCCCTTCGCGACCGACCATCTGTGCGCCAAGCAGGCGGCCGCTTCGGTCGGCGACGATGCGCGTGAGAATCTTCGTGCCGGAAGGATAATATCCTGCTCGTGATGCGGTTTCGCTCTCGACGGATACGGCATCGAAACCGTGGTTCTGCGCTTCTGCCAGAGATAAACCCGTGCGCGCCACTTCCAGCCGAAACACTTTAACGACGTTGGTGCCGACGATCCCCGCATGACGCGCTTCAGGAGCGGTGGCCGCGCCCGAAGCGTTTGCCCCGGCCACCCATCCCTGACGCACGGCGGGCTGCCCCAGCGGATGCCAAACGCGCTCACCCGAGACGAGGTGCAGCGCCGTCGAGCAATCGCCCGCCGCATAGATATTCGCCACGCTCGTGCGCTGCTGCGTGTCGGTGAGGATGGCCCCGCTGTCGCCGATTTCGAGCCCGGCAGCCTGCGCCATCTCGATGTCGGGCTTGACGCCGACACCGATCGCTGCGATCTCTGCATCAAGCGCGCGCCCTGTCTCCGTAATCACGCGCGCGAGGCGTTCACCACGCCCTTCAAACGCGACGACCTTTTCCCCAAAGATAACTTCAATATCATGCGCGCGGAGTTCATCAACGACGCGATCGCGCACATCGCCATCAATTATGCTCATCACCCTGTCGGACGACTCGATAAGAGTTGTGTGAAAGCCGCGTTCGCGGAAAGCTTCGGCCATTTCCAGGCCGATGTAGCCGGCGCCGACCACAACCGCCGCGCGTGGGCGCACCTCCTCGATGTAGCGGAGCATTCGTCGCCCGTCCTGGAGATGGCGTAAAACGAACACGCCGGCGAGACGATGGCCGGGGAGCGGCGGGCAAACAGCAGCCGCGCCGCAGGCGATAATGAGTTTGTGATAGCCCGCTTCGCGCTCCTCGCCGCCTTCTCCCAGGCGCAGACGAACGATGGATTTGGCCGGCAGGATCTCCACTACCTCATGCCGCAGACGGACCTCAATGTTGTGCTTTTCGCGGAAATAATCGGGCGTGTGCAGGACAAGCTCGTCAAGCGAGGTGATGAGTCCTGAAATAACATACGGCAGCCCGCACGCGCCATATGAAATATCACGTGTCTTTTCGAGCACGGTGATGTCCAGCGCGGGCGTTTCGCGGCGCGCCTGCATCGCCGCGGCGAGTCCGGCGGCGACGCCGCCGATGATAACGAGATGTTCCTTGCTCAAAGTAGGTTAGCCTGTTGACGTTCCTGAGACGAGATGGAGACCGCCGCCAGATTACTCAAGATGAGCGAAGAAGGCAAAAACGAAGTGATCCCATAAGTTGACCGGTGGGCGCCTTTAACGATGCGCATTGCGCGCCGCGGAAGCGGTGTGATACGCTCAAGCCTCCCTTTTTCCACGGCGAAAAGCAAGGCGGATCCAAGTAGATGAAGACATGTCCGAAATGCGGTAAGGAATACGAGGGCGCGAACACTCTGTGTCCGGATGACGGCGCGGTCTTGGAGAAGGCCGGTGATGCTCTCGTCGGTCAGATCCTCGCCAGCAAGTATCGTATCGAGGAACGCATCAGCGAGGGTGGCATGGGCACCGTTTACCGCGCCACCCACATCCTGATGGAAAAGACTGTCGCCATCAAAGTGTTGCATCCATCGCTTGCCGCCGATGAAAAGATCGTGGCGCGTTTTTCCAGAGAAGCCAAGGCCGCCTCACGCATTTCGCATCCGCATGCGATCAGCGTTACCGACTTTGGCGAATCGGAGAATGGCGTTGTCTTCCTCGTCATGGAATATCTGCGTGGCCAGACGCTCAAGGAAATAATCAGAGCTGAGGGCCCGCTGCCTTTGCCACGCGTCGTCGAGATTATTCGCCAGGTCAGCGGCGCGCTCGAAACCGCGCACGCCGAAGGCGTCGTTCACCGCGACCTGAAGAGCGATAATATTATGCTCGAAGGCGTCGGGAATGCGCAGGACTGGGCGAAGGTTCTCGACTTCGGCATCGCCAAGATCAAGGAGCCCGTGGGCGGCCAGGACCCGGCGCTGACCGCTCCCAATCTGATTATCGGGACGCCGCAGTACATGTCGCCCGAGCAGTGCTCACAGGCATCGGAGATAGACGCGCGCTCGGATCTCTATTCGCTCGGCGTCATCATCTTCGAGATGCTTGTCGGCCATGTTCCGTTTACGGGCGAGTCGCCGACGGCGATTATGATGAAGCATTTGCAGGAACCCGCTCCTTCTCTGTTAGAAGAGAGAAAGGACCTGCCCGCGAGTGTCAGCCGCGTTGTTACCCGCGCCCTCTCCAAGCGCCCCGAAGATCGCTATCAGAGCGCGAGCGAACTGTCAGAGGCTTTATCTCTGGCGATGACAAACGCAGAGGCGACGGCGACGAGCGCGGTGGCCGCGGCGACGAGCGTCGAGCCCCGTCGACCATCGGAACATGCGACCAATCGCATCATCGTGCCAACGGCCACCAACGAGCCGGCGCCTACTACTACGGCGAGCGCGGAGCAAGATGAAGGAACCATCGTTCGTGAGAGCAGGTCGACGGGCCGGATTGAAGAATCGAACTTCGCTGCTCCACCGTCGGGGGCTGGCTTCAGCCCATGGCGCATCATAGTTCCGGCGCTCGTTCTGCTGGCGGTCGTCTTCGTGATGTTTTATGCGTTACAGGGAGATTCCGGACAACCCGCATCGGAAAATCAGACGGCGCCACTGACAAGCGATCCGAACAGCCGGCCGGTGGAACCCACCGCGCCTCCAACAGGGGCGGGCGAACGAAACATCACGCCGGGAACAGTTGCGCCGGTTGTTTCTCCTGATCCAGCCACGACGGCCGAGGGTGTGCCCACAACCGTAACGAACATAAACGAAAATAGTAATACGGGGGGTTCGCCAACGCCGGTTGAGGGCGCCAACACGAATCAAAATAATAATGCCGGCGCGCCGGAAGCAGAGCAGCCGAGTCCTTCGCCTGCTAATAGGAATAACAATCAGCGTCGCACGCCGCCACCGGCACGGACGAATCCGCCGCCGGTGACGGTGATTCCAGACACGCCCGCTCCTTCACCGACACCGCAGAGCAAGCCGTCCGAGGAAACTCCTCGGACTCCGCCGCCAGCAGCAGATAGCTCTCCATCGCTAGCCGCGCCGGACG
>JANOGZ010001040.1:0-1892 GCA_031406255.1 Pyrinomonadaceae bacterium
GTTGCGCTTCCGCTCGTAGCTGTTTCAAGGGAAGCATATGGTGAGCCAGCGCTACAGATGGTTACGAATGGGGGGATGCTGGAATGCCCTCCAGAACTTGATGGCCTGCGTGTGCTTCTTGTTGATGACGAACCCGATGCCCGTAAATTTCTTACCGCGGTGCTAGAGAGGTGCGGGTCGGGAGTAACGGCGGTTACCTCAGCGAGCGAGGCGCTTGAAGCCATCGAACGGTTGAAACCGGATATACTGGTGAGCGATATCGGAATGCCGGGGGAGGACGGCTATACCCTGATCAGAAAGGTACGGGCGCTTTCAGCCGAGCGCGGCGGGCGTATTCCGGCTATGGCGTTGACTGCCCATGCGAGAACCGAGGACCGCCTGCGCTCGCTCTCGGCAGGTTTCCAGATGCACGTTACGAAGCCGGTTGAACCAAGCGAACTGACGACGGCTATTGCTAGCCTCGCCGGGCTATCGTCTGGCAAGGCTTGAGTAGGTAATTAAGTCCGTCTTCAATTTAATTCTATCCTGCATTTTAATACCGCCCGTTGATTCAGAGTGTCTTGTTTTGCGGCATTAGATAATTTGCTCGTATCAACATCTAAGACACTTTTCTTGCATTAAGCACCCTTTTATTGCTGTTTTATTACTGCTGTAGCGCCTGCCGCGACTCTATCCCGCTCTGGATCAGGTCACCTCGACTGTATAGCCTCTAAAAGAATTGCAAGTTAATGAATTTATGATTGCGCTTGTCATCTCGGTATCTGCTTTGCCCTCTATCATTGTGTCAGATCGAGATTACCGGATAAGGAGGGAGTGTGAGATGGCCGCACTGAACGGAGATTTAGATAATTTTAATAAACACGAGCACGCAAATATTACCGAGGCGCGCGTCCAAGCGACAGAGGAGGCCGCAAAATTGGACGCCACAAAAGGACATTCGCACGAGTCCGAAAAGCAAGATCAAGGTGAGGCATCAACTGTTTTGATAGTGGAGGATTTTGATGAGACTCGCTTTATTCTCAAATTGTCACTAGAACTAAGCGGGTATCATGTAGTGGAAGCCGTGAACGGGCAAGAAGCGGTTGAGGTGGCGTGTCGCGTGCGTCCTGACCTGATATTGATGGATATCGGTCTACCCGTGCTCAGCGGCTATGAAGCCACGCAGCGCATACGACAAGACCCGGCACTACACGATATCCCGATTGTGGCCATCACCGCTCATGCGACGCCGGAGTGTCGCGCGAAGGCTTTTGCCGCAGGGTTCAGCGAGTATGTAACGAAGCCGATTGACTTCGATCAGTTGGAGATGTTGCTCGTTCAGCTTTTAAATGAAAATATAGAAGTTGCAGCCGAGCGCGTCCTATCAATTCCAACTACCCGTTTCACAGCTGACTGGCTTCCTTCAAATCGCTCCGATGATAACTATTTATAGGGTAAAGCATCTCGTTCTTTCTCATTACGCGCGAATCCTTTCTAGCCAGAAGCGAATAAGCGCCTCCACTTTAAATCACATCGGCTCCGGGTTGAGCTTTTCAAATCCACTCCGCCCGGCCATCTTCGCGACAAGCGCCGCCAACTCGTCCGGTTCGGCCGGCTTAGGCGCATGTATCTGGAAACCTGCCAGAAGAGCTTGCTTCTCATCCTCCGATCTGGCGCAAGCCGTTAATGCTATCGCCGGAACTAATCCTCCACGTTCCGGCCCAAGCGCCCGTACCTTGCGGATTAAAGAGTAACCGTCTTCGCCTGGCATTCTAATATCTGCAACTATTACATCAGGTCGCGCCCGCTGGAACTCTGCCAGTGCTTCACCGACAGATGCGACCGCCGTCACACGAGCCTTGTAATATTTAAGCACCAGCGTCATTAATTCTCGTGTGTCAGAATCATCCTCA
>JANOGZ010000828.1:0-3543 GCA_031406255.1 Pyrinomonadaceae bacterium
GCATACGGCGCAGGAGGCGCTCGGCCAACGCCTCGTCGCGCTTTTTCTCAGTCTCTTTCTTCTCCGATTTATCCATATCAATACAATACGTCCTACTTGATAAAGAGCGACGAAACTTTTATCATAAATCGTGAACCACCCGAGAATTTTACCTTTAACAAAGAGAATATCACCAATCGGCCCTTTCTCTCAGAACGGGTTGCATCACGGATATATCCGCTCGCCTTGAAGTGTTCCCGCCGAATCTCCTCTTAATCCGCAACCTCGTCAATCGGGAGAATGGTGGGATGACGATTTTAGTAATAGCGTACCGGGATCAAGCATGAAGAATTTCCGGGACGAGCGCGCGCTCTCTACTTGCGCATCGACGCACGCTCACCTTGATATCTCATATTGCTCGCGACAACTGCGTTCGTCCCAAAGAAACGAAGTGCATCTGTCATCGACGGGGAGTTGATGACAGATGCGTCGCGCCCGATCGCGGCGACGACGCTCCGGGGAGGGAACTAAAGACATCGGACGGACCTTCGCCATTTTAGCTGATAGGCACGGTTAAAGAGAAGCGGAAGATAAAGTTAGCGCGCCTGGAGCGGGCTTCGGGTCGAGATTGATTAACATATCGGGCCGTTTTTGTCTCGTTGCCGTGCCGCTTCATAGAGCACGACGGCGAGCGCGACGGCGACATTCAGGCTTTCGACCGGCGGGCGCATCGGAATTCTGATCTTCAGCTCGGCCAACGCGGCTTCGGCGGCGAGCAGTCCGCCCGCTTCCGCGCCGCAGATGACGGCGTGCGGAGCGCGCCAATCCACCTGTGTATGCGCGCATTCGGCGCGCGCGTCCGTGCCGACCGTCCGGATGCCGCGCGCGGCGCACCAGTCGACGACTTCACCGAAGGATGCTTCGGTCCAGAGCGGCAGGCGGAGGCTCGATCCCATCGCGCCGCGCAGGGCTTTGGGAGAAAAAAGATCGGTCGTCCCGCGGGTGGCGATCGCGCCGCTCGCGCCCGCCGCTTCCGCCACGCGCAGCATCGCACCGGCGTTGGCCGGATTGTTCACACGATGCATGATCACAAGGAGCGGTGAGCGATCAGCGACGCGGCTTTCTAAAGTTGCGCGGTCGGTGCGGGGCCGGCCGGCGAGCGCGATGATGCCCTGGGGAGTTTTCGTGTCGGATACGGAAGCCAGTACGTCTTCCGCGACCGTTGTCATTCGTTTCGCGTGTGGGCCGAACGTTTTAAGGAGCCGCGCGCCGCGCTCATCACGAGCGAGCTTCTCCGTGTAGAGCACATCTTCAAAGGAGAGCGCGGCGCCGGCTGCTTCCTTGCACAGCCGCACGCCTTCGATGAAGATAAGCTCGCGCGCCTTTCCCGCGCGCACGGCGCGCGCCTGACGGATGAGCGCGTTGGCGCGGCTGGTGATTATTCCGCCCCTCAAAGGCCGACCGCTCCCGTTCCCTGATCCATTTCGACCTCGACCCACACGGGCCAGTGATCCGAGACGCGCAGCGGGCGCGCGACGCCCCAGCGTGTGACGCGTGCGCCGCGCACGAAAATCCAGTCGGCGTGTAGACGCAGGAGGCCGGCGCGCCAGGTCGCCGTGCCATTGGGAAACGGCGTAGTGTACCCGTGGGATTCGAGCAGGCGGCGCATGGAGGCGCGCGATTTTGGTGTGAGCGTGTTGAAATCGCCGAGCAGCACGATCGGCTCCGCAGGCGCCGCGCACCGGGCGGCGCGCTCGATCACCGCTCGATGCTGCGCGAGTTGTTCATCGATGGCGGCGTGCGGGTCAATATGTGAATTGAACAGATGAAGCGCGGTGCCTCCCGTCGGAAAACTCGCGGCGAGCGCCAGCCGTGGCCGCCACGCGCATTCGGACCAGGGAAGCTCGAGGCGCGCGGCGCTGCGAAATGGCAGACGGCTCAGTACGGCCACGCCCGTATCACCCGCATCGTCGGCCAGAATATGCTCTTCGAAATCCAGGTACCACTGTTTCTTCTTGGGTTCTTCAGCGCGCGGAAGAGACATCGCGGCGTGCGCATAATTCATCCCGAGCCCACGCGCCAGCTCGCGCGCAACATGATGTTCGCCGGCGCGCACGGTGCCGCGATCCGCTTCCTGGATGGCGATGATGTCGGCGCGCGGCATCAACGCACCATCGACGAGCGCGCGGGCCGCCGCCCCGATATTACGCCCGACGAGCGCGTGGCGGCGCGCGGGACGCGCCATCCCGATGCGGCGAAAAAGACTTCCGGTGATCAAAAATGAGCCCACCGCATAGCGAATATTGAAGGTTGCGATGACGAGTTTTGATGTACCATGAGCGGACGCCGAGGCGGGCGATGAGAAGCTGCCCATCTCGACATCGTGTGCAGCGCACGCTTCGGTACTGATCGATGTTTGCTCGAATTCGGTCGGTAACTCTCTCAAAAATTGTAACCTTTACGTTGATCGCGCGGCGCGCGCGAGAATCGGCAGAACTCGGGCACGGGAGAACGAGCGAGGATTATAGATGAATAATCGCGTGATCGTCGCGGTGGATGATATGTTTTTCGTCGCCAGGATTCGCACGACGGCGGAGCATCTCGGCGTCGAAGTTGATTACCCGCGCAGCACCGAAGCGGTCATCGAAGCGGCGCGGAGCAAAGCTCCGTCGCTGATCATTGTTGATCTGCACGCGCAGCGTTATGATCCATTCCAGATCGCCAGACAACTAAAAGCTACCGGGCCGCCGGGCGGATCGGCGCCGATCGTCGGTTTCTTCTCGCATGTGCAGACCGAGTTGCAGCGGCGGGCCGAAGAAGCCGGCTTCGACCGCGTGCTGCCACGCTCCGCTTTCACGAAGCATCTGCAGGAGATACTGCGCGGAAAACTGTGACCCGCCGCCCGCTCTCGTCTGAGGAGATCGCGCCGCGGGGCACAGGAGCGTAAAATCGGACGTGTTTGGGCGCGTCCCCTGTAAAAACGCGGCGCGCGGTTCGTCACAAATCCTTTAACCGCGCGCATGATCACGGTCGGCGCACCTCCGTTTCAGGAGAGAGCTTGAAGATAAAGTCGGGCAGGCTGATGGAGGCCGAAACAGTGAAAAAAAAAGCAGCTACTCCTTTCGTACTCGATTTGAGTGAAGTCCGGGCCGGCGACGTCGAGTTGGTCGGCGGTAAGTGCGCCAGTCTGGGCGAACTGTTTTGCGCCCTCGTGCCGCGCGGAGTGCGCGCCGTTGATGGTTTTGCGACGACCAGCGCCGCCTACCGCCTGTTACTTACGGTCGATGATCTCGGCGGCCGCCTGCGCCAGTTAATGGACGGACTGGATTGCGAGAATATCAAGGCCCTCAATACGGCGGGGCGCGAAGCGCGCGCGCTGATGCTGGATACGAAGCTTCCGCCCGAAGTGAGCGAAGCGATCCTCGACGCCTACCGGCGTTTATGCGAGCGCTCTGAGCGCACCTGTGAAGTGGCGGTGCGCTCCTCCGCGACCGCCGAGGATCTGCCGGACGCCTCCTTTGCCGGACAGCAGGATACGATCCTGAACGTGCGCGGTGAGAGCCG
>JANOGZ010001090.1:0-3665 GCA_031406255.1 Pyrinomonadaceae bacterium
CAAAGTAATCAGATGTCAATAACTTAATTGATATTAAGTAATTATTTTTGCGCGCGAGCGCTCGCCTCTCTTGGCATGACAAGTCGTATTCGAACCTCGGAGAGTCGATGTCGTCAGATGAAAATGGTGTCAGAAGGAACTATCTGAAGAGCGGAGTGAAGACCCATTGATCATGGCGTTCAATGTCGTAGTAGGTGAGAACTGATGCGCGTCGGCTGCGGCTCGCGACGCCGATGAAAGGCCCGCTCGAGCTGGTAGAATTATCTTCGTCGTTGGGCGCCGGCTCCCGCGCTGCTCCCCTGTCGACAAGGCCGGTGATTCGCGTATCGAAGCCTTTGAATAAGGGATGCTGATCGCGCGTCGGCACGGGGACGCCGCCGGCGTAGAGAATCACCGCTTGCTGGAATTCGGTGAGCGCCGGATCGGTAGCTTTAATAAGTCGCCATTCGCCCGAGCTTGAAAGCGGATCGCGCGCTGCGCTGGGTCGCAGGATTTGCACCTTCTTGGTGCCGACGGGCACGCCTTCGACCAATTGATCCATTGAGGTCGGCAGAGCGTTCCGCGCGCGCACGAAGACGCGTATCGCTTCGGCAACTTCTTCACCGCGAATTATCGCTTCCTTTTCGAGAACGCGCCGGTTCTGCTGCCGGATGCTCGGCGCAGCGGCCGTCGCCAAGAGGGCGATGATCGTCATCAGCGCGAGCAACGCGACCAGCGCGTAACCGCCGGCGTCGGCGCCGCTGCGGCACCGGCCGTCGCTTCGTCGCGCGCAGTAGTAGTGAGCGGGCGCGCGCAAGGAAGCGTTTAATGATCGCTGCGTATTTCTCGAGCTCATCGTGTGTAGTTTCGGCGACGGTGGCTACAGCCATGCCTGAAATCCGGTGGGGACTAGGGCTCTTCCGGTTCCTCTTCTTCTTCTTTAACGGGTTGCTGCGGCGGCAACTGTTGGAGGGGTTCCTGTTGCGGCGGTGGGACATAACGCGTTGACGGGTCGCTGCGCATGTTCCCGGAGGTCGAGCCGGATGAACGCCCCTCGATCAGAGGCAACGAGTGTTTGACTTTCAACTCCTGGTCGGTGAACTCGATGGCGCGCTCGGAGATGCTGGTAACGCGGAAGCGCCGGCCCACCACATCGCCGCGCTGGACGTTCACGAGCTCGCCGCGCTGATCCTTCAGTAAGGCCGTGTCGTTATAGCGCTGACCGCCGAGGAGGCCGATGTAAGTATAAGGCGGCACGGGTGGCGGCGTGACATTGAGCGTCGCAGAATTCGAGTAGAGCTGACCGTCGGGCGTACGCACGACGACCTCGCGCGCGCCGGGCGCGGCGAGAAGCGCCGTGGGAACCGCCGCCGAGAGTTGCTGCGCGCTCACGAAACGCGTGGACAGTTCCTGACCATCAACGTAAATGCGCGCAGGCGGTGTAAATTTGTCGCCTGAAACCTGAAGCGTGACATCGCCCGTGCGCGCGTAAACCTGCGAGGGCGCGAGCGCCGCCAGCAGCAAGGGCGGAGGGGGTGGCGGTGTCGGCTCGGGTGTTGCCACCTCCGTCGGACCAATTTTCGTCGCCGGGGCCGGCGGTACGTAAAAAGCGAAGATATTGCGTCTGGCTTCAGGCGCGTCGGCGCTGGTGCGGGTAAACACGATCTCCTGTGGAGGCACGAGTGGATCGTTGCGGAGCGCCGCGGCGGTAGCGGCCTCGTTGCCCGGAGTGCCGGTTGTTCTCCCCACCGCCGTCGGGCGTTGATTTCTATTCGGATTGGCCGGCGGTCTCTTACTTGAAAAGCCGCGCACCAGGACGATGAGCATGACCGCGCCGAGCGCCACCGCCAGGATCGGTTTGTAGCGTTCCCAAAGAGTTTTACCTTCAAGCTGTGCCATAATAAATCTCTTGAAGCTGCTCAGCGCGTCGTCGCGTCGAGAGCGCTCTGATCGGGCGCACCGTAGCGCTGGAAGTAGGCGGCCATGTCGAGGCGGAGACTGACGAGCGCGCCCCCGCGCGCGCCTCCCGCCGCGGCGGCGCCGCTGCTATCCATCGCTGTCGTGCGCGGCGCGTTCGAGTCCGTTACGCCTTCGAGTTCGACGGCGTTAATGACGATGAACTGGCGGCTCGCCTCGACGTCTCTGATGAATCGCCGCAAATTCTGATACGACCCCTCGACCGTCATATTGATCCCGATGCCCGGAAAAACGTTCTGCGTGACGCCGCCCCTCGCCGCCGTCGTGGTGGCAGGTCGCGGTGGCGTCTGTCCTCCGCCGGTGGACGCCCGCTCTTCGAATTGAGTGAAAGACAGGCCCGTCGTAATCCGCAGCTTATTTCGGCGGATCAGCGTGTTCAGTTGTTCGATCACGGCGGTGCGGCCCTGGCTGCGCCCGGCGAGATTATTCGCCTCGAAGTTTCTCAAACTAGCGAGTATCTGCTCGACGCTCGCTTCGGCACTATCGCCGCGTTTGACGCCCTCGGCCGACTCGCGCAGCCGGGTCTGCAGCTTTCCGCGTTCGAGTTGCAGCGCCTGCAGACGTTTACGCTCCGGCGAGAGAAAATAGAAGTAAGCGAAGACGGCGGTGAGAAGCAGCAGAGTCGCCGCAGCGAGGGCGACGATTTCGGGAAACCCGAGCATGCTGCTACGGCGGTGACGCAACCCGCGCAGCCGCTCGACGCGGACGCGCATTTGCTCGCCGACGACGGAAGACGCGAAGGCGCCTCTCCTTGTCTTCTCGCTCTTCATTGCGCCTCCGCGTTTGAATTAGTCGGCGCCTCAGAAGAAGAGGCCGAAGCGGCGACGTTCGCACCGCCGCTGTCGCGACTCGTCCCCTCGACCGCCGGCGGAAGCGGCAGCGTGCCCGGACGCGGCGCATAGCTGACCCGCAGGGTCCATTCGGTGCCGGTTTCGCCGCGTCCCTTGGGGGGATTCTGGGTTACCGGAACGGCGCCGAAAAAGACGCCCGCACGATCCCACTCGGCGATCATTTGCGTGACCTCATCCGGCCTGCGCTCGACGACGGTCAGTTCCAGTTCCGCGCGTGTCTGCCCGCCGCGTTGAACTACATCGCGCACGCTGATGCGCGACATGCGCACGCCCGGCGGGAGGGAGGCTTCGAGATCGGCGAACAGACGCGACCAGGCGAAGCGCTTGCGATCCACCAGCAGGTGCGCCGCGTCCAGGATCTGCAACTGGTCCGGCGGCACCGATTCGCGTACTGCCGTGGCCTGCGCCTCAAACGCGTCGCGCTCCGCGCGCAGGCTTCGCAGATCACGCTCAACAGCATCGGCCTGCGTGCTTACTTTCCGACCCTCGACGATGATGAGAGAGAGCGCGAGCAGCGAGGCCGACGCCACTATTACCGTAATCGCCCACGGCAGCGTGCGATTACGAAAGGGCTGACTGGCGAGATTGAGCTTGGTAATCACCCGATTTTTAAGTCTCGTTAGGGAATCGTGCTAGTGAAGCTATCTGGGCCGGGTCTTCACCGCTTTTTGTGCGCAGAGAGCATAACGCGGGGGGCGCGAGCGGCGCAACCAAAGAACGGCCTCAGGAAACGATCTCGACCCCGCGCACGCCCTGTTCGAGTGGTTACACGCGCCACCGGCCGTGCGGTTGCAGAAATACTTAAGCCTGACCCGCGCGCGTGGATAGTTTGAACCGCCGGGGATTTCGCATTACTCC
>JANOGZ010001095.1:0-2961 GCA_031406255.1 Pyrinomonadaceae bacterium
GATGGGGCGGCGGGGCGGAGGGACGGAAGGATGTTAGACCGTTCCTCCGCTCTGGAGTGACACGACGAATCACTCCAGGCCAGTCACCTTACAGTCGGGAAAAAGGCGACGCGTTCCTCAATCAGAGGACGGACTGAAGCAGTTTACCGATAATCGGATGCGACTCGACATCGACATCCATTCCCGCAATCCTAAGCCAGCGGCTCATGAATTCAGCCTGTGGCAGAAAGCATACCAGGATGAGATTGCTCACACCGACCGATCATGGAAGCGATAAATTCTGCTGCTGGACTCTATCTTTTTCTCAGCTTGCGAACCCCGCCTCGCCTCTTCCGTGGCTATTTATGCAACGGCCTGAGTGCGCAAATTCTCAGTCTTATAGACGATAAAGAAAGGAATAACGGTCAATGAACCCCTCTCAGAACATCTCAATAGAGCGCCAAACTTTTTGGATCAGGATGCTCGGCGCGCTGGTCATGCTGACGCTTTGTGTCGGCCTGGCAACGACGACTTTCGCCCAGAATAATCGCCAGGGAGCTGTGTTCGTGGGCACGAACCACAACAACACGATGGATCCGAGCGAGCCACCCAACCAGGTCGCCATGTATCGCCGCGCCGTCGACGGCCGGCTGACCCTCCTCGGCTACTTCAACACCGGCGGCCAGGGCTCCGGACCCTCGAAGCGGTTCGCCGGTGACGGCCTCGGCTCCGCCCACTCGGTGCAGCTCAGCCAGGACAAACGCTATCTGTTCGTCACCAACGCCGGCAGCAACGACGTGTCGGTGTTCCGCGTGAGGAAAAACGGCCTCACGCTCACCGATGTCAGGCAGACCGGCGACGGCTCGGAAAGCCTCCGCTTCCCGAACAGCGTGACCCAGTTCGGCAACCTCGTCTATGTCCTGAACTCAGGCGACGAGGGCAGCATTACGGGTTTTACGTTTGACTCCGCCAACGGGACGCTCACCCCGCTCCGCAACTCGACCCGCATCATCAATGCCAGTCCGGGGAACTCGCCAACTAATGGATTTCCCCCCGACACCCTGTACAACCCGACGCAGATATCGTTCACGCCTGACGGTAAGAAACTCGTCGTGACGATCAAAGACGGGCCCACCGCGGAAGCGGACGCTGGGAGGATCCCCGACTTCACCGAACCGACCGGGCCGGGTCGGGTGCTCGTGTTTGATGTCCGACGCAACGGTCGGCCGTCGGCTGACTATGTGCAAAACAACCTCAACAACCTCGGCCCCTTCGGATTTTCCTTCGATAACAAGGGCAACCTGCTCATCGCCCTGTTCGTCGGCGGAGATAACCTCGCCGCCGGAGCCGGCTCATACCGGATCAACAGAGACGGCACCCTCGACACGATCTCCGAAGTGAAGATTGACCAGCTCGACACGTGCTGGCTCGAGAACAACGGGCGATTTGCGTTCGGCGCGAACTACTCGTCGGGTACGATCTCGAGCTTCCGCATCGGCGACGACGGAAGTCTGACGATTGTCGACGCCTCCGCTGGAAAGACCAACGACCTCCCCGGCGGTAATCGTGCCGGTCAAAACCGGCAGGGCTCGACGCCACTCGACATCCGCCTCAGTCCCGATGGCCGGTTCGTTTACGATGTCTTGCCGGGCTCGGGAAGAGTCGGCGCCTGGCGGATACTCAGCGACGGCAGACTTCGCAAGATCGGTGAGTTCGGTGGTCTTCCCAGAACCATCAACGGTGACGCGGCTCCGGAGGAGCGCTTCGGCCCCGGCGGCAGCCCCGCCGGTATCGAAGTGCTTTAATTTAAACCCCACACATGATAAGGCCGGCCGCACCCGGATGCGGCCGGCCTTATCGTATCTCGGCCCGGCGGCGCGGGCGATCGATCTTCTTCATAGAGAAGTCAACACCAGTCAAAGAACGAGGAGGCAAGTATTCTGAAGCTCATCTTCCCTTCTCTACTCCGGCGTTCAATCATCGCTCTTGTAAAATATCCTTGTCGGGTTATACTTCGCGCATTGCAGATACGACTGGCCCCACAGGGATGTGACCAGTCGTTCGTCGGTGAGAGATTTTGTCCGAATCTCTTGATTCACGAGTCAGGGTGATAGTTTGTGAAAGCCGGGCTACCAAGCAGGTCGCTAAAGCAAGAAGGGCGGCAGTAATGTAGAGCGCAACATGAAAGGAATTCGCCATGAATGAAAAAGAAGGACAGGCTAAAGCTAAAGCTGCGGAGCAGCCGGCAGCCGACACAAGTCCGACGGAGAAGCTCCGTCAAGGCCCGACCACTGGCTCGTTAGTCCCTGGCGCCCAGAATCCAGAGAGCAGGGAGATTAAGCGCGAGATTAATCCCAACACCGAATGAGCGGACCATACGATGCGAAGGAGACCGCATGGCAAATAAACGCAACCGACGGAGCGATCCACTGGGTGCTCCGGTCAGCATGGCCAAAAGCGTGCTTGACCGCTCCGCCAATATCGCCGGCGAGATCGCTGACAGCATCGCTGATGTGACCCGACCGATACGTTCGATCGCCGCGCCCCTCGTGGGGAGCGTGAGCCCGACGGCGGGCAAAATCATTGAGCCGGAAGCGAAAGGCCGACCCAACTCATCACGCTCGACAGCGCCGAAATCCGCCGGTGCGGCGACCACGAAGGCCGCCAACCGGAGCGCGGAGCAGATAAAGAGAGGCGTGCCACAGGCGGCCACAGCCACCAACAAGACTGTCGGCAAAGCGCAAAAGGCGGTGAACAGGACCGCAAGTCAGGGTTCGAGCGCGAGAAAGGGCGCCTCGGGCGGCCAGAAGAAAGGCGGCCGGAAGTGACCTGTCGGGAAAGTCTCCAACCGACGACCCGGAGGAGGAAGTATACAAGAGATGTAAGCCAGCAGTGGTCAGCTAACATAAATCAGCTATCAGCTAACATAAAGAAGCGTGCGCCATGAAAGATCGACGCCACAAATGATCGGCTGACCACTGG
>JANOGZ010001115.1:0-1386 GCA_031406255.1 Pyrinomonadaceae bacterium
ATCGCCCCGTCACACGTCCCAGAACTATTGCAGTGAGTGTTGAGCCGAGTCCCAACCCGGCCATGACGAGCGCGAAGGCCGTCTCACCCCGCGCCAGCACGTCGCGCACGTAGGCGACCGTCACGACGATGGCCGCCGCGCCCGCCGTCGCCTCCGCGAAGCTCAGTGTCAGGGCTTGCCGTAGCGACGGCTCGCGCAACAGGATGCGCGTTCCCGTCGTGACCTCAGACAGGAAGGTGCGAATGGAGAGCGCCGTCTGCGATTTCAGAGCGAAAGGCATGCTCGCCAGCGCGACGAGCAGCGCCGAGACGAGATAAGTAAAGGCATCGAACCAAAAGACCCAGCGCAGGCTGAAGAGAGCGACGAGCAGGGCGGCCAGAGCGGGTGCGGCGACGGCTTCAACGTCCACCGCGACCCGCGAGAACGAGAGAGCTTTAACATAATGCTCGTCGCCGACGACTTCCGGGATACTGGCCTCGAAAGTGGGCGTGAAGAATGCGGTCACGGCGTTGATGGCAAAGATCAACGCGTAAATCTGCCAGACAGAGTTGATGAAAGGAAAGAGCGCGAGCAGCGCGAAACGAACGAGGTCTGCGGCGATCAGTATCTTCTTGCGGCTCACGCGGTCGGCGATGACGCCTGCGGGCTGTGAGAAGAGGAGAAAGGCGAGAATGCGAAGCGTCAGCGCGTTGCCGATGATGGCCGTCGCCGATGCGCCGCCGGTAAGCTGGTAGGCGAAGAGGGCGAGGCCAACAGTCGTCACACCGCTACCGAGCAATGAGTTGATCTGCGCGCCGAACAACAGGCGAAAGTTACGATTGCGCCACAACGAAACTCCCGCCATTGTCTCGCCCTGAAGCTCATTCATAGCTCACTGGCCGCCTCACCGCCCGCGCCTCTCTTTCCCCGCTTGAGCACGCCGCAGAGCGCGATTCCCCACGCCGTCGCGTTGCCCTCTCTTTTTACCGACGCGCCCGGCTGCCACACCGAAGACGAAGATGGCCGCACATAGAATTATTATGGGTACTATTTCGCCCCACCAGTTTATGTGCAGCAGGAGAGCCAAGACAGCCTCCCTCAATCGCCGGCTGGCGCTAGCTCCCGCTCGCGCGGGTAGTCGTGCGACGGCGCGTGAGCTTCCGCCCGACCATACTTCAGGTAAAGTGCCGGAATGACAATCATGTTGAGGAAAGTCGAGGTGACGATGCCGCCTAAAATCACTACCGCCATCGGCTGTTGAATCTCCTTGCCCGGCTCGCCCGCGCCCAGAGCGAGCGGAATCAGCCCGACCCCCGTAACGAGCGCCGTCATCAGGATCGGACTCAGGCGTTCCATCGAACCCTGCACGATAGCGTCGCGGAATCCGACGCCCTCTTCCTGCATCAG
>JANOGZ010000832.1:0-6385 GCA_031406255.1 Pyrinomonadaceae bacterium
AACTTCCGTGATGAAGCCCTTCGCAAATTCGATTTCTTCGAAAAGCAGCGGCAGCAAACAAACCCCAATTTTGATAAACCGACGTTCAGCCGTCAGGAAATCGGGGGATCGATCGGCGGTCCCATCATCAAAGACAAACTCTTCTACTTCGGCGCGCTGGAACGCTTCCGCGAGCGTCAGAACGTCCTCGTCTCGGCGGCGGCGCTGCCGCAACTGATGGCCATCCCGGACGCGCAGCCGGTCGGTGAAATCCCGACGCCCTACAACGACACGCTGCTGACCGTTAAGGTTGATCATCGCCTCACCAACAGTCAGTCGATGTTCTATCGCTTCGCGTACCAGAAGAATGACTCGCCCAACGATCAGATCGGCGTTCCGGCGACGGCCGATCTGACCGGCGGTAATACGAACAACAACAAATTGTATAGCCTTGTCGTCAATCACACCGCGACGCTCAGCCCGACGAAGCTGAACCAGTTCTCGTTCCACTTCCAGGACTTCAAGAACGAAATCCTGAGCGTCACCGACCGACCGAACATCGTCTTCCCGACGGTGCAGACGGGCCAGAACGCCAACGTGCCGCAGGCCACCCTCGAGAAAAAATATCAGTTCCGCGACGACTTCTCACTGACGGCGAACCGTCACAGCATGAAGTTCGGTGTGAACTATATCTACACGAAGCTGGACGGTTTCTTCTTCTTCGGCGCCCAAGGGTACCAGGTCACCTTCTTCGACGATCCGCTGACCATCAGAAACAACACGAACGGGCTTTACCCCCAAGGGTTTGCCACGCCCGGCGCGGTGCGGCGGATAACCTTCTCCGATGGTCGAGGCGATCACAAACAGACCGTGAACCAACTGGCGCTCTATTTTCAGGATGATTACAAGGTCACTCCACGCCTGACCCTCAATCTGGGGTTGCGCTGGGACGCCAACATCGGCAACCTGCCCGACCAGACCAATAACCGCACGATCCGGCTCCTCAAACTGATCAATCATCCGCGCGCTCAGGCGATCACCGCCGACGATGAAAAACTGAGCCGCACGACTCCGAGCTTCCTCGAATTCCAGCCGCGCCTCGGATTCGCCTATGACCCGACGGGCACCGGCCGGACGGTCATCCGTGGCGGCTACGGGATCTTCTTCGATCAGGTATTCCAGAACCTGACGTTGTTCTCCTTGATACAGTCGAACCCGGAACTCTTTCAGACGATTCTGGACCTGAACAACTCGGCCGTGGGAACAGGGCAGCTGGCGGCGTTCCGTTTCGGCGTCGATCCGCTGCCGGCCACCCCGCCCGGATTCTCGATTTCAGACCTCGCGTTTGGCGGCTTCGGACGCATCAACGACCCCGACACGAAAGAGCCTTACGTCCAGAAGTTCTCGATCGGCTTTGAGACATCGCTCGGCAAAGCGACGACGCTCTCGAGCGACTACGTGCACACGCTCGGGATCAACGAGCCGCGCGTGCAGGTGATCAATCCGCAGATACGCGACATCTGCGATCCGACTTTTCCCGGATCGACGCCCGCTTCGACGCTGTGCGTGCGCGGAGCGAGCAGCCGGCTCTTCGATCGGGCATTTGTCGATGCGGGGTTTCCGATCACCAACGGACGCGCCCGCATCGAACAGATCAACATGATCGGGACGACCAATCGTTCGTTGTTTGATAGCTGGACGACGACGCTCCGACGACGAGCACGCAACATGCTTTTCTCGGCCAGTTATGTGCTCGCCAGTTCGCGTTCGTGGGGCGGTCAGCCGGTGGCCTCCTACAGCGGTAACGGCATCGCGACCACGCCCGAGAATCAGTTCAAGCCGGAAGAGTTCGGGCCGACGCGCATCGACGAACGGCACCGGGTCGTCCTCAGTGGCGTCTTCGATCTGCCTTATGGCTTCCAGCTCGCGCCGATCATGCAGCTGTCAAGCTCTCGGCCCTATTCGCTCAATTCGGGGGTCGACATCGATGGCGACGGGCTGGCGACCAACGACCGCATCTGCGCCAGCACCGATCCGGCGGCCGTCTTTGCGGCGCGTGGGAGTTCAGGCGCCATTCTGGCGCTGAATCCGCGGGGCTGCCCACAGGTCGAGGTCAACAGCGTCCGTAATGGGTTCATTACTGATTCCGCCGGTAATGTGATAGAAGAGCGGAGTGGCCGCTTCTTCAACTTCGACTTACGCGCCACGAAAACCTTCAGGTTCGGCGAGCGGCTGAACATCAGAGGCTACGCTGATATCTATAACCTCTTCAATACGGAAAATCTGTCGCTCGCTTCGCGGCTCGGCATCAGCCCGGCCACTTCGCGCGGAGGCTTCAGGCAGCCCGTCTCACTGTTTGGACCGGGCTTCGGCCCGCCGGTCGGCCGCCCGTTGACTCTTCAGCTCGGGTTCCGTCTGGACTTCTAAGCGGATCAACTTCCGTCAGACATTTTTGAATAGGGCATCGCGCTACGGTTCGATGCCCTTCTTTTTTTAATCGCAGCGCGCGCGGATAAAAGCCACTCGCGCGGCCCCGCCGCGCCCGAGATAAACAGGTTTATTCCTATGAATTTATAGAATTTATCCAAAAAATTGGATATCCGATCTTCAGTGTGAATGCTATCTTGTGTAATATCGAAACTTACCGGATCTTCGAGAGCGGGTATGGTTGTTGCGTCGGCGCATTACGTCAATCCCTGTTGCCTCGCGTGGACACTGCCGCCGAACTTACTGGATCAAAATGAGAGGCAAAACCTTGACCTCCCCAGCGCACGCTTCCGCCGGCACGTATGTCCACCTTAACGATGAGCAAACCGGGCGGAAACTCGTAATCGGCCCATTCCTTCAGCGCGCGTAAAACTTGAAGGGTTCGATTATAACCTGAGTGCAAGTCCCACCCTTGAAATATCGGAGGAACATGAAATGATGAGAGCAGGTAAGTATCTATTCACAATCTTCGTGGTACTGCTGTGCCTCACGGCGTGGACCACGTCGGCGCTGTCACAGTCAACGACCGGTACGATCACCGGCATCGTCACGGACGAGCGTGGAGGGGCGATCCCCAATTCGACCGTCACGGTGCGAAGTATCGAGACGAATGTACCGCGCACGGCGCAGACCGATGATGAGGGGCGCTATCGTTTTGTGAACTTGCCGGTCGGCGCTTACGAGGTGATGGTCGAAGCGACCAGCTTCGCGAAATACGTCCAGACGGGCATCACGCTGGCGCTCAACCAGACGGCGGTCGTCGATGTCACGATGAAGGCGGCGGGCGTGGAAGAGGTCGTCACCGTGACGGAAAATGCCTCGCTGCTGAACACCTCGACCGCGGAGGTCGGCACGCGCTTCGACTCGCGGCGGCTTTCCGAGTTGCCGCTGGCCGCCAATCGCAACGTCTTCAACGTCGCGCTGTCGGCCCCGGGCGTCAGCCAGTTGGGAGCCGGGCAGAGCGGATTCGCCAACGGCATCAGCTTTTCGTCGAATGGCGGCCGCGTCCGCTCGAACAATTTCATGATTGACGGGCAGGACACGAATGATCCGAGCGTCACGGGCGGTCAGCAGAACATCAATAATCCTGACATCGTTCAGGAAGTGCGGCTGATCACCAACCAGTTTCTCGCCGAGTACGGACGCAATTCGGGCTCCGTGCTGAACATCGTGACGAAGAGCGGCACGAATGATTTTCACGGTTCCATGTTCTGGTTCCACAATGATAATAAATTGAACGCCCGCAGCAACCTCGACAAACAAGCCAAGAGGTTGGAGGCTCCGTTCCGGATCGAGAACCAATTCGGCGTGACGGTCGGCGGCCCCGTCTATCTGCCACGCTTTGGCGAGGGCGGGCGGGCCACATATCAGGGACGCGACAAAACATTCTTCTTCCTCTCGCTGCAGCGCTGGTTTGATCGCCGGCTCGGTTCGGGAAATACCCTCAGCGGTGCCCCGACCGAGGCCGGACGGCAGATACTACAATCAGCCGTCGGCGGCCGCCCGCAGGTGGCTGCGCTGCTTCGTTTCCTTCCCGCCGCGCAAACCCCGCTTAATAGAAGCGTGCCGTTTACGGCTAACGGCCAGACCTTCAATGTGCCGGTCGGCACGCTGACGGGTTCGAGTTCGCTCACCCTCGACGACTGGCAGATGTCTTACCGCATTGATCATCGCTTCAGCGAGAAACACTCGCTTTCGGGGCGTTATCTGTATCAGGATGAAGACCTCGCCGGTTCCGGACAAACGACGCCGAATGGACTGACGACGATTAATCCGTTTCGCGCGCAGTCGATGAATCTGACGCTGACCAGCGTGCTCAGTCCGCGCATGGTAAACGAGTTTCGCGCGGCCTATTCACGGCTCGGCACGACGACCAGTGCCTCCGATCCGACTTCGCAGGAGATTCCCTCGATTGAAATCTCCGAGCTTGGATTGACGGGCTTTAATGCCGCGGCGAGTCGCACGGCGATCGGTCTGGGCGTCAACCTGCCGCAGTTCCGTACCAACAATACCTTCCAGGTTCAGAACAACCTCTCTTACACGACCGGCCGTCACGTCATGAAGTTCGGCACGGACATCAGGCGGACGCAGGTGAAAAGCTTTTTCGTCCCGACTATCCGCGGAAGGCTGGCTTATTCCACGCTTCAGAACTTCGTCGATGATGTCGCTGATCTGGCGGCAACCGTTAACCGGCCACTGCCCGGCGGTCAGGAAATTCAGTATTACGATTTTCATGACTTCTATTTCTTCGGGCAGGATGAGTGGAGGATAAGACCGAACTTCACGCTCACCTTCGGCCTCCGCTATGAAACGCCGGGTAATTCGTTTAAGGATCTGGTTCCGGTCAATAACCAGATCGTGGCGGCGGCCGGCGGCGACGAGCGTTTCAGGTTCTCGCCCGTGCCCAAACGCGACAAGAACAACCTGCAGCCACGGATCGGCTTTAACTGGAACCCGCGCACCGATCAAAGCGGCCTCCTCGGCTTCTTGACGGGCGGCGACAAACTGGTGTTTCGCGGCGGCTACGCACGCACGAATGATGCCTCGTTCATCAACATCAACTTGAATGTCGCGAGCGCGTCGCCCTTCATCGCCTCGATCACCCTGCCTTCGGCCGGAGCGTTTGCCCGCATCCCGACCGCGCAGATAACGGGGATCAATCCGCTGACGCTGGCGCGCACCATCGTCGCCTCGGATTTCCGCTCGCCCGCCACTGATCAATTCACCTTCGAAGTGCAGCGCGAATTCTCGCGCGATGTGGTAATGCGCGTCGGTTACGTCGGCACGAAAGGCTCCGGACTCTTCCAGACGATCGACGCGAACCCGACGCTGCCGCGTGCGAGCAGGAACAATCCGCTCGTGCGCGCCGACCCGACGCGCGGCGTGATCCGCCTGCGCGCCAATGCCGCACAGTCGATCTATCACTCGATGCAGGTCAGCTTTGACAAGCGCCTGAGCCGCGGCGTCAGCGCCGGCGTCCATTACACATGGAGCACTTTTATTGACACCGCCTCGGAGATCTTCAATCCGTCGAGCGGCGAGGTGGCCGTGTCGCAGGATTCCTTCAATCGTCGCGCCGACCGCGCGCGGTCCAGCTACGATCGGCCGCACCGCTTGACCGGCAATTTCGTTTACGAATTGCCGTTCTATCGCAGCCAGGAGGGCGCAATCGGACGCCTGCTCGGCGGCTTCCAGTTGACCTCGTTCTTCACGTTCCAGAGCGGCGCTCCATTCACACCGCTCAATGGCGCCGATCCGACCGGCGCCCTGACGGGCATCGACGGCCTCGTCGGCAACGCGATTCGCCCGAACCTCAACACGTCGCTCGATATCTCTTCGATGACGGTGGAAGACTTGCTGCGGGCCGGGGGACGCGCGCTCTTTTCACCCTTACCCGCCAGCGGGGTGCGCGTCGGCAACGCGGGTCGAAACACCCTGCGCGCCGACGGCATCGGCAACGTTGACATCGGCATCTTCAAGAACACACGCATCGCCGAAAACCAGACGCTGCAATTCCGCGCCGATATGTTCAACGCGACGAATACGCGCAATTTCGGAATTCCCGAGGGCCGCGTTAATTCGACGAGCTTTCTCGATCAGTGGGCGACGGACGGCGGCAACCGCCGGATCATACTCGGGCTGAGATATATTTTCTGAGACTTCACTCCGCGGTTTAATCCGCTTGAATGTCGGCCGGCGGGAGCGCTCTCGGGCGCGCCCGACTGCGCCGATCACCTCTGGGGCCGAGGAATAATTATTCCTCGGCCCCGAGTTTTACCCTCTCGACAATTCGCGCGACTGTTTTCTTCTTAATCACTGCCTCATGTGCCGCACGAGCCCTCCGGGCTTGACCTCGCCCGCGACCAGGTGATAGGGTGTCTGGCCTGAAAGGTTCGCTCACGAATTGTAAAACACCCGG
>JANOGZ010001192.1:0-7495 GCA_031406255.1 Pyrinomonadaceae bacterium
CGAGGTGATCGCCACCGGCCCGCCCGAGGAGATCATGCGGGCGAAAGCGTCGCACACCGGCAGATACCTCGGCGAGTATCTGGCGGGCCGGAACGGCCACAAATCTTAAATGGATGAACACGGCTCGCCGGAGTGGCAGAGTCAGCAAAGGAATTGATCATAGCTTATGAGCTTGAGAGCACGAATCGTATCCGATCTGACCGCGGCGATGAAGGCCAAAGACGCGCCGCGCACGTCTACCCTGCGGATGGTCAAAGCCTCTATGATGAATCGCGAGATTGAAAAGGGCGGCGAGCTGACGGATGAAGAACTGAAGAAAGCGCTCCACTCGCTCGTCAAACAGCGGCGCGATTCCATCGAGCAGTATGAAAAAGCGGGACGCACCGAACTGGCCGAGAAGGAGCGCGCGGAGATCACGGTTATCGAAGCCTATCTGCCGCAGGCCGCCTCCCGCGAGGAGATCGAAGGGGTGGTCGCCGCCGTCATCAGCGAGACGGGCGCGACATCGATGCGCGACATGGGCGCGGTGATGAAGGCCGTGCAGGCACGGCTCGCCGACGCTGCCGCCGACGGCCGCACCGTCAGCGAGATCGTCAAAGCGAAACTCGGCTAAGGCGCTGCTCCTCGCGCTCGTCGGAGGGGTCTCTAATCTTCAGCGCTTCGCTCTGCTGCTGCTGGCGTCTCTTGTACTCCCTGAGCGTCGCGTGGAGCGATTCGGCCGCCAGGCCATGAAGCATCAGACGAAAACCGGCGCCGATGGTCGGGAGCGGCACGATCGGGTGCTTGTTATTGACCAGGCTGAGATACTCCGGAGCATTAAGGATGCGCGCGACGTAGAGCCCGATCGTCTCATCGAGCTGCAGCGAATTGGCGGCCCTCCAGAAGTCATTATCGGTCAGAAAAAGCTGGTACAGCGGCGTATAAATCTCGATCGCGGTTTGCACGTCGATGAAATTCCAGGATCGTTTCTCGAATTCTTCGATCGGGAAAGGCCCATCGGTGATGCAACTGAAATCGAGACGCGGAGGCTGCTCGATTTCCCGATTATTCTCGCGCAGTTGCGCGTTCAACGCGATGATGAAATTGAACAGGTTGAGGTCGTGTTTGAGGAAAATCTCGTCCCGGACGTCTTCCAGCTTCTGCGGCCGGAGCGGGTTCAGCTTCATGTCGACGTGCGGAGTATTGCTCGCGATGAACGCTAGTACTTCAGAGCCGATATGAAAGTGGCGGAGGATCAGAAAGTTGGCCTCGGGGCTGACCCAGTGTTTGAGGCCCCAGTAAATCAGCCGGTGCAGCCGCGGCGATGACGTAAAGCGGCTCGGAACGAGCGTTTTGAAAACCTGAATGAGCGCGATGGCGAGCCGCGCCAGCGGCCGCACCGCGGGCAGCAGGAATTGTCTCGACTTCGAGCGCATCGAGAGCAGAAGGGCCGCCTTGGCCTCATCGTCAATCTGGATGCTCCGGTCGAGATACAATGCCAGCCACGGGTCCGGGTCACGCGGATCGTGCGTGAGCGAATCGAATCTTTCGGTAAACCGCATAACTTTCCCTCTTATAATCTCGCCTGCAAAATCAGCTCAGAAGTTTCCGGCGGATGCGTCGATCGCCGGGAAGGATAACGTCGCTCGCCAGCCCCATGCGCTCCAGCAGACGGATCACGCACCACGTCCAGTCAAACTGCCCGGCGAGCAGACCATGGCGGGCGCTGTCGGGAAATGTGTGGTGATTGGCGTGCCATCCTTCGCCGAGCGCGAGATAGCCGAGCAACCGATTATTCCGCGCGTAACTGGTCGCCCGGAATGGACGCGCCCCGTGAATGTGCGCGAGGCTGTTGATCGCGTCGCCGACGTTATAAACAACTACCGAAGTGAGCCACAGGGCGACGACGCCGGCGCTCCCCCACGCGAGATAAATGATGCCGTAAGAAATGCCCACGTGCAGCACGCACGCGATCAGAAAAGGCGTCGGCCGGCTGACGAAGCGGTAGTAAGAATCCGCCGCCACATCCGGGGCCAGCGCGTTGTGTTCCTGATTGGTGCGCGGGCGATTCCAACCGTCATACAGCGTGCGCAGAGGCCCCGCCACCGCGTAGAGAAAGCAGAGCCAGGGCGCGCGCGTGCCGATATACCAGCCGACGTGCGCGTGCCAGAATCCGTCGCGGACGGGTGAGTGGGGATCGCGCGCCTGATCGGCGCAGGCGTGATGATAACGGTGATTTCCGGCCCACTGGAGAGGCGTCCCGGCCGGAAGTCCGAAGGTGATAAGGGATCGCTCCAGCCATTTCCGCAATCGGAAAGAGCGGTGACTGAGGCAGCGATGATATCCCGCATTAATCGCCAGCCCGGCCAGCAGGTAAGACCCGAGACAGAAAATCAACAAACCCATGGTTGAGGTTCCTCTTTCGCTTCACACATTGCCCAGCTCTTCGAGTTGCAGCGCGTAGAGCCGGGCCGTCACCTTGGCCGTCTTGACGATTCGCGCGACGAGTTCTTCGGTAAGTATCCCGCTGTCGAGCGCCCCTTCGAGTTTCTCGAAATGATTCTCGTCGTTCGCTCCATGATAGAGGAGAAAAGAGACCTGGTTTTCGTCGAGGCCCAGTTGTTCGCGGATTTTCAGCGCCCACTTGCCGGCGAGCCTCGTGCCCAGTCCTTCGATGATAAACATCGCTCCGAGCAGATCAAAGGGGTTCGGCTCGCTCGCGCGTTGAAACATCCAGGCCGAAAGCGCTTCCGATCCGATGTTTTTTTCCGCACTCGTAATCTCTTCGAGGCTCCCGCCGACCGAGACGTAATCCCTCTCGATGAGCTGGAAATCGCGATGCTCTTCGGCGGCGTGTCCGATGAACATCGACCGCAGGGCGAAGGCGTCGAGCGTGATATTGGAGGCGGCGCGGGAAATCCACCGCGCGCCTTCGGCCACTTGCTGGCGCAGATTGAGCAGCAGCAAGCGGTAGTCTTCAACGCGCAGCTTGCCCCGATTGATCTTGTCGATGATCGGCACACGGTTGAGCTGGCCCTCGAAGTCGATCCAGACCCGGGCCAGCCGGCGCAGCAGAACGCTCGGCAGGTCCGACGCTGTTCCATGAGACTCATCCGGCCGCCGCTCGGCCGCCGCTGGCTCGCGCGCTTTGCCATCTCCGTGATCTTCGCCCGGCGATGCGCTGCTCCGTGCGGCGGTCGAAGCTCCCGGCGTCGCTTCGATCACTGTCAGAAGCATGAAGGAGATGACGAAGCGCCCGCTCTCCGGCACCATGCAGAGAATCTTTTGACCAGCGCGAAGATGCCCTTCATTGAACAACTCTTCGAGCATGATGAAGATTGATGCCGCGCCCGTATTGCCCCTGGTGTAAAGATTGGTGAACCAGCGCTCGGCCGGGATCATGCCTCCGCCTTTTTCGAGCAGACTGAAGATTTTATCGCGGAAAAGATGCGAAGAGTAATGGCACGCCAGCCAGTCGATATCGGCGGGACGAAAACGGCCCGCCTCGATCAGTTCGAAGTAGCGACCGACGCCGAGCGCGACGATGTTATCGAGAATTCCCAGATCCTGCTTCAAGAGCATCGCGCCTTCACCGGCGGCCGTGGAAAAATCGGGATAATCATACCAGGAGCGGCCGAGGCGCCGCTCGCCGTTCTTGTTGGCTCCGGCGTACATGCAGGCATCGAAGCGGTCAGCGTATGAGACGAGGTCGATCCATTCGATCCGCAGGGATAGCCCTCGTGAGTTCGGCCGGTTTTCAAGCACCGCCGCGCCCGCGCCGTCCGAGAGCATCCATCTCAAGAACTCGGCGTCGGGGGCGACCCGTCCCCCCTCTTTGAACGCGCGCGTCTCCTCGAAGAGACCGGCTCTGAAAAAGCGACTGGTAAACTCGCTGGCGCAGACCACCGAATTCTTGTTCTCGGCCGCGCGGATTCCGCAATAGGCGCTCTTCAGCGCCATCATCCCGCTCGCGCAGACGCCGTGCAGGCTGGCGATCTCGCACGGCGGTAGACGCAGCTCGCCGTGCACCATGCTGGCGAATCCCGGAGCCAGCAGGTCGCCCTGTGAAGTGGCGGCGGCCAGGTATTCGATCTCGTTCGCTCCGAGCTCGGAACGCGAGAGCGCGTCCAGCGCGGCGCGGGCGGCCAGATCGCAGTTCCAGTATAAGACCTGACCGTCACGATCAATCGCATAGTGCCGGGTCTTGATGCCGTTCTGCTTGAGAATCCGCTTCCTCAGCCGGGAGGGTTTGCCGCCGATGAGACCGAGATATTCTTCCATCTCATCGTTGGATATGGCCGCGCCCGGAAGAAATTTTCCGAGAGCGTTGATATATACCTGCTCAGCCATTTTTATTCCTTCTTCCATTCGAAGTTAAAGAGTCGGCGGCGGCGCACCGTAATGGCCGCCGCAGCGCTTGCGGCGGCCCCGTGAAGTGCGATCATAGCTACTCGGGACGGGTCGTCGCTACTGGCTGTGTGACACTCCTTGATCTGTCATACGGTTTTGGCGGCGTCTCCGGCCAGGAATTTCCACAGCAAACTCCCAGCGGGGGAGACGACCGGCTCCCGCTCATCCACTTAACCTTTCCCGCGCCCCGCCGCCGTCTTCGGCGTAATCGGGTTATAATCTGCGGCGCCGGATCGGAACGTAACCGTCAGGGAAAGCATGCGCCTCAATCGAATTCAGCGCGGTTCCCGGGGCGAATGCTTTCCGCTCTATTTAGAAGTACGCGGAATAATCGAGACTAAGGGGGTTCGAGAGATGTCACGCCCAAAGGTTCTGGCGCTCATTCTGGCCGGCGGAGAAGGCGGCAGGCTGGAAGTGCTCACGGAGAAGCGGGCCAAGCCCGTGATGCCCTACGCTGGCACGTATCGCCTGATTGATATAGCGCTGAGCAACTGCAAGCACAGCCGCATATCAGACGTGTGGATCATTGAACAGTATCAGCCCCACTCGCTCAACGAGCACCTGGCGAATGGCCGTCCGTGGGACCTGGATCGGACGTATGGTGGATTGCAGGTGCTCCCCCCTTACATCAGTAAAGACGATGAAGGCGGTTTTGCCCGGGGTAATGCCGACGCGATTTATCGGCACAGGAA
Source organism: Pyrinomonadaceae bacterium (assembly GCA_031406255.1). Taxonomy (GTDB): domain Bacteria; phylum Acidobacteriota; class Blastocatellia; order Pyrinomonadales; family Pyrinomonadaceae; genus JANOGZ01. The sequence continues at coordinate 5,082 of JANOGZ010001192.1, forward strand.
CTTTATTCGCGAATTCCAACCCGACATCGTGCTGGTCTTGAGCGCCGATCATGTCTACAAGCTCGATTATCGCGACGTGATCGCACAGCATCGCGAACGCGAGGCGGATGTCACGATGGTCACGACGCGCGTTTCACTCGAAGAGGCGAGCCGCTTCGGGACGGTGCGCGTCGATGCGCGGGGCCGCGTCACGGATTTTGCGTATAAGCCCGAGACGCCGCAGAGCGACACGGTGACGACAGAAGTTTTCGTCTACGACGCGCGGACGCTGCTGGAAACGCTGGATAGCCTCGTCGGTGAGCGCGCCGCAGGCGAAGGTGGCGGCGACGCAAACGCCGGTCAGGATTCTGACGATAGCGCCACACTGAAAGACTTCGGGCATGAGTTGCTTCCCCGGCTCGTGCGCGAGGGCCGGGCCTATGAATATCGCCATCACGGTTACTGGCGCGATGTCGGCACGGTTGATAGCTACTGGCAATCGCACATGGATCTGCTGTCTGACGAGCCGGAGTTGACGCTTGATGACCCGCGGTGGCCGATTCTAACCTTCGGCGCGCAGCGCCTTCCCGCGCGCATTCACGGATCAGCGCAAATCGAAAACAGCTTGATTTCCCCCGGCTGCACCGTGCGCGGGCGGGTCCTGCGCTCGGTGCTCGCTCCCGGCGTGATCGTCGAAGAAGATGCTATCGTGTGCGATTCAATTCTGCTGCACGAAACGCGAGTTCGATCGCGGGCGGTGGTCAATTGTGCAATTTTAGACAGGGATGTCACCGTCGGGGCGGAAGCGTTGATCGGCCGGCAGGTAACGACAGACGATCTCCCGGGGGCGGCGATGGCGCACCGTTCAGAAGGGTTGGATATCGCGGTGATCGGGGAGGGGACAGATATCGCGGCCGGTTCTCGGATCGCGCCGGGCGCGCGGCTCAAGCCGGAAATGTCCGCGGTCCCTCACCGTCGCGGCGCCGAGCGATAGCTCCGGCTGAGGGCGATCCGACGCCGCTGTTCTTCTTCGAGGCGTCGCTGCTGCTCGCGATCCTGCATCTCCCTGTCTAAAAAATCACGGCGTACGATGAGTGTCACCCAGAGACCGGCCAGCAGCATGATAAATACGAAAATGACTTCGGCGTAACCCATCTGCTGTTTCCCTTCGGTGTGGATCGCTACTATTGCGGGCAATTCTTGAGCGGCGCTGATTATTCCACAGGGCGGCGGGGTTTGCCTAGAGCGCCGGCCCGAAGCGTGGCGTCGGATCGCTTGCTTCCCGTCCGCCGTTCCCGTATAATTCTTCGCTTGCTTGGAGAGTGGCGGTCTCGTCCGGTGGGTTCAGAGCGCCCACTTTTTCTTTTGCGCGAGAACGTTTTTGAAGGAAGGTCAGGGCGGTGGATGCTACTTCAATCGAGGAGCGGGTGCGTGAGATCACGGAGCGCGTCGCGGCTTCTGCCGCACTCGAACTCGTTCACGTTGAGGTGGCAAGCGCGGGCCGGACGACCGTGGTTCGGATCTTTATTGACAAGCCGGAGGGGGTGACCCATGAGGACTGCTCCCGGATGAGCCTTGAGGTCGGCACGTTCCTCGACGTGGAAGATTTCATCCATTCGGCATATACGCTGGAAGTCTCCTCTCCGGGTCTCGAACGCGGGCTCTATAAGCGTGAAGACTACGAGCGCTTTGCCGGTCATCTGGCGAAGCTCAAAGCGCGCCAAGCCGTCTCGGGCCAGCGCAATTTTCGCGGTCGCATCATCGGCGTCGAGGGCGCCGAGGTTATTTTTGAAGATAAAACCAATGGGCGCGTCCGCATCCCGCTTGGCGGCATCGCCAAAGCAAATCTTGAGATCGATATCGAGGAAGAGTTTCGTCTCGCCGAGCAGCGCGAAGGAAGAAAGAAGAACGTTGCGGCGGAGCAGAGCACTTCCGTAGAAAATTGAATTAAATAAGGTGCCGGACCCCGCAGTTGATCATCAGCCAGACGATACCTGCAATCTTTTGATTTCCGGCATCCGCTACTTAATCTGAACAATAATCATGAGCGCATCTATTCCGCAAAGCATTGACGCTCTCTGCAAAGAGCACGGCATCGACCGCGATCTGGTGATCGAGGCGATGAAGGAAGCCGTGCGCGCCGCGGCTCGCAAGCAGTTCAAGTCGGGCGAAGAAATCTACGTCGAGTGGAGTCCGGATACGGGCCTCGAACTGTTTGCGTCGAAGGTGGTCGTCGAGGAAGTGGCCAATCCCGCCAAAGAGTTGTCGCTCGACGAAGCGCGCGAGATGGCCGGCGACGAAGTGGAGGTCGGCGATGAGCTTCAGCTTCCGATGCCGATGGAAGAGATGGGACGCATCGCCGCGCAAACGGCGAAGCAGATTCTGTTTCAGAAGGTGCGCGATGCGGTGCGCGCCAACGTCTACGAGCAGTACAT
>JANOGZ010001205.1:0-3420 GCA_031406255.1 Pyrinomonadaceae bacterium
GGCGACCGGCAGTTCGGCCACCATCGCTTCATTCGTCGTGCGCACCCGTCCCTCCGCGCACAGCGCGACATCAGTCGAGGTTCCGCCCATGTCGAAGGTGATGATGTCGGGCGCGCGCGCGCCCTCGCGGAGATGCGCCACACGTCGCAACGCACCGACCACCCCGCCCGCCGGCCCGGAGAGAATCGTCCGCACCGGTTCTTCAGCTGCCGCGCGCGCCGAGATGCTTCCGCCCGAAGACTGCATCACTCGCAGCGCGCGCGGCGCGACCCCGCCCAGCCGCCCCAGATACGCGCCCATTAGTGGTTGCAGATAAGCGTTGATCGTGACGGTCGAAGTGCGCTCGTATTCGCGGTATTCGGGAAGAATTACGTGCGAGACGGAGAGCGCCACGCCTTCTAACGCGCGCGCGAGGGCGCCGGCGATGGAGCGTTCGTGTTCGGGGCGGACGAAGGAAAAAAGAAGCGCGATGGCGACGGCTTCCACGCGCTCTTTCTTTAATGTTTCGATCAAACGGGGCAGCGCGCGCCGGTCGAGCTTCTCCAACACCTCGCCGGAAGCGGCGACGCGCTCCCGCACCCCGAAGCGCAAGCGGCGCGGCACGAGCGGCGCGGGGCGCACCGCATCGAGATCATAGAGATGGGGCCGCGCCTGCCGACCGATGGCAAGCACGTCTTCAAAACCGGCGGTAGTGATCAGCGCCGTACGCGCGCCGCGCCGCTGAAGGAGAGCGTTGGTGCCGACCGTCGTGCCGTGAATTACCTCGATCTCACGCGCGAGACGGGCGCCCGTCTCGCGCGCGATGCGCCGGAGTCCTTCGGTGATGGCGAGTGAAGGATCGGCGGGCGTCGAGGCGAGCTTGAAGACACAGAGACGCTTGTCTACCTGATAAACGAAATCCGTGAATGTTCCGCCCGTATCAACGCCCACGCGCACGCGCCGCGTCTCTTTTCTCTTTGGCTTCGCCACTACACGAGTCGTCCCGGCGGCGTGATAAGGCGAGGCCATATGCTCCGATCGCGCTTTCGGCATGCGGTCTCTTACTGCGGTAGATTCTCGAGGAGCAAGCGTATCACGTTTCCTCCCATGACCATCTCGATCTCGCTTTCCGTGAACCTTTCGGCGAGCAGCGCGTCGGTGAGCTCGACCAATCCCGTCGTATCAAAAGGGACTGTCACGGACCCGTCAAAATCCGAGCCGAGGGCGACATGCTGCGTGCCCGTTACGTCGGCGGCGTGGCGGATGGCGCGCGCCACCGCCCGCGCATCCTGACCGCAAACGGCCGTGTCCCAGTAGCCGATACCGATCACACCGCCGGTGGCGGCGATCGCTCTGAGCTGTTCGTCGCTCAGGTTGCGCGCGTTGTCGCAGGTACCCTTCACGCCCGTATGAGACACGACGACCGGTCGCGTCCCCGTAGCCAGCACATCGTCAATCGTCTGCGCCGACGCATGCGCCAGATCGACGATCATCCGTTTGGCTTCCATCCGCCGGATCATCTCCCGGCCCGCGTCCGTCAGGCCGCCTTTCCTGACGCCGTGCGCCGATCCGCCGAACTCATTATCGAAGAAGTGGGTCGGAGCCATCATGCGGAAACCGGCGTCGTAGAGCGCGTCGATGTTCGCCAGATCGGCATCCAGCGCATGCGCGCCCTCAATGCCGAGGAAGCCGGCGGTACTGCTTCCGGGGCCGTCGCGCCGTCGTCGTTCGAGATATTTTGACAGATCGGCCGCCGATTTTATGAGGACGAATCTGCCTCCCGAATCAGCCGCGACCCGGTGCAGCTTCCGCGCCTGATAGAGCGCTCTGGCCGTCAGGCTGCGCCACGTCGCGACGGGCCACCGCTCGGCGAGCGCCAGCAGAGTGATGTTATCGGTGCGGTCGTCATTACGCTCGATGTTCAGGTTACGCGGCGATTTCGTCACCACGGTGAACGCCTGAAGCGCGACGTTCCCCTCGATCAGCCGCGGAATATCAACATGACCGCGCGTCCCGCGTTCGAGCAGATCCCTGTCCCATAGCAGCGAGTCGGCGTGTAAATCGGTGATCAGCAGCTTTTCGTGCACCGCGCGGGCCCGCGGCGATGCGGCGAAGGGAGGCTGACGGAGCGTGAGGTTCATGCTTTTTTCGATCTGGGCGGGCGCGAAGGCTAAAAAAGCGACGATGCCCACCGCGGTAACGAGTAGCAGAGCGAGCAGGAGTTTTTTACTCATCAGCGGTCTTCAGCCATCTGGCGGAAATCAAAGCGCGACGCGGCATCCCGTTTCATGCGCGCGCCGCGCCGCGTCGAGCACGAGCTGCGTGCGGTAGCCGTCAGAAAAAGTAGCGGCGCCCGCGACCTCTCCGGCGCCACTGCCGCGCCGGAGGGACTCAACAATGGCGCGCGCGAAAACGGTAAACCCACGCGACCATTCATTGTCCTGCATCCTCGCGGCCAGCGGGTCGCGCTCCACTTCGACCGGCTGCCACTCGCCCGCGCCGACGGGAGCGCGCCACAATGCGCCCGCTTCCTCCATCAGCGCGCCGCGCGAGCCGAAGATTTCCAGTCGATGCGCGGGGCTTCCGGCCTCGACGACCGACAGAGAGATCGTGCCGGTCGCGTTCTGCGTCAATTCGCCGTCGGCGAAATCCAGAAGCAGATTCGCCTCGTCGTCGGTCGTGACCGGTCGCCTCTCTCCCGTCGGCGCGGCGGGGCGTTCGGTGATGTGCGTCGCCAGCGTGGCGGAGACGCGCGATACTTCAGTGCCGAGCAACCAGCGGAGAGCATCCACGGCATGCGAGCCGAGCGCGCCGAGCACGCCCCCGCCCGCCTTCGTGTCCGACCACCAGTTCCACGCGCGCTCCGGCGCCGCGCGCGAGTCGGCGCGGAAACTGAGTTTGGCATGAATGATATGGCCGATCTCTCCAGTGCGGATCAATTCGCGCATGCGCCGGCGGCTGGCGAGAAATCGCAGCTCGTGGTCAATAAGGGCGAGCGCGCCCGTTTCGTGCGCCCGCTTCTGCATCGCGTCGGCTTCGGCCGCGTCCATCGCCATCGGCTTTTCGCAGATCACGGCCTTGCCCGCATCGAGCGCCGCGAGCGCCATTTCCATGTGTGTGACGGGCGGCGTCACGATGCTCACCAGATCGACATCATCGCGCGTCAGTAGTGCGCGCCAATCATCGGCGACGACCGGAATCGCAAACTCGCGCGCGACGCTCTGAGCGTTCTCGCGCGAGCGGCTCGCGATCGCCACGACGCGAGCCCTTTCGCACGCCTGAAACCCGGGAATCTGCGTCGTGCGGGCAAAGCCCGCGCCGATCACCGCGATCCCGATCCTGTTTTTATCGGCCAGCTACACTTACCACGCATTCTCATCACCACTGCTCACGGTCATTCAGTATTTAATAGATATTTTTTCTATACGAAAAAACAACCAC
>JANOGZ010001234.1:0-1091 GCA_031406255.1 Pyrinomonadaceae bacterium
GGAAAATCCGCTTTCGGAGCGTATCAGAAAGATTGTGTAAGCGGTGATAATCAACTACCTTCTCCCGAAAGGAGCACTGATTATGCCGATTACACCCGAACTCTTGGATCAACTTCAGAAAGACTCTGCGCTGTAGCGTCATCGGCAATTCCAAAAAATTCCCGCCTTCAGGACTGATTTAACAGTATACTGGGGCGCGCCACTTCGCCCTTGAATCCGGCTCCTCCTCGTCGCCACGGCCGGGAAGCGCCTCGGTCCGTGCCCTCGCCCCGCGGCGCGCTCACAAACGTCACCACACCGTGATGCCTCAAGCCTTTTCCGAGCGCCGACATCCAGGGTCAAGACGTCGCGGCGCGCGACCGGTGAGACTTAAAACCTCTGTGCCGGACACGAGGCTCCAGGCTCCCGGGACGACGTGTGAGCCCGGCCTCGAACGCCGATCCTCACATTGGGGAAAAACCGATGCGAAAGTCAACCACCCCGGCCGTTACGCTCATCATTTCCTCATTTCTGATTCTCGCTTTCGCCGGGAGTGTCGGCGCCCAACAGGTGAGGATCGTCCACATCGATGTCGGTCAGGGCGACTCAACCCTGATCGTCGGCCCCACAGGGAGGACGCTCCTCTTCGACGCCGGAGTGCCCGGTTCGGGCTCCGCCATCCGGGGCGTGCTCAACTCACTCGGCGTCACCTCGATCGATTACTTCGTCGCCGGCCATTACCACAACGACCACATCGGCGCCATCGACGAGGTGATCAACGGCGGGATCGCGATCAACGTCGCAAGCCTTGATCGCGGCGGCTCTTTCTCCAATCCTGATTTCAACCCGTACGTCACCGCGGTCGGCGCGCGCCGCCGGACCATCACGCTGGGCGAGCAGATCGACCTGGGCGGCGGGTGCGTCCTGACGTGCGTCGCCGTCAACGGGCAGACTAACAGGGGGGCGGTTGCGCCCTTAGGGGAGAACGACCGCTCAATAGCCCTCATCCTCCGCTTCGGCACCTTCGACTACCTCATCGCGTCGGATCTGACGGGGGGCGGACTGACCGGCGGCAACCCGACCGCCGACGTGGAATCGCTCGTTGCAGAGGA
>JANOGZ010001243.1:0-5443 GCA_031406255.1 Pyrinomonadaceae bacterium
GGTTTATCGAGCAGCTCGGCATTTTCCCATCCCAGCAGATTGAGTTCGACCGGCTCAACATCACCTATACCCTGCTCAGCAAGCGCAAGCTGCTGACTTTGATACAGGAAGGCCACGTAGCTGGTTGGGACGATCCGCGCATGCCTACGCTGGCAGGGATGCGGCGGCGCGGCTACACGCCCGAAGCCATCCGCAACTTTTGCGCGAATATCGGTGTTTCCAAGACGAACGGTGTGACGCAACTATCGCATCTCGAATACTTCCTGCGTGAGGATTTGAACAAACACGCGGCGCGTGTGATGGCCGTGTTGCGGCCACTGCGCGTCGTCATTGTTAACTACCCGGACGATCTGGTTGAGGAGATGGCCGCCGTCAACAATCCTGAAGATGAGAGCATGGGTACCCGTAAGGTTCCGTTCTCGAAGGTTCTCTACATCGACCAGGACGATTTTCGTGAAGACCCGCCGAAGCAGTACTACCGGCTCGCGCCGGGCCGCGAGGTCCGTCTGCGCTACGGGTACCTCATCACCTGCCAGAGCGTGGTGAAAGATGCTGACGGAAATGTCGTTGAGCTGCATTGCACGTACGACCCGGCGACCCGGGGCGGCAACACGCCCGACGGGCGCAAGGTCAAATCCACGATCCACTGGGTCTCAGCGGCGCACGCCGTTGATGCAGAGGTACGCCTCTACGACAACCTCTTCACGAAAGAGGATCCGAATGAGGTTGAGGAAAGCCAGAGCTTCACCACCAATTTGAATCCGAACTCCTTAGCGGTGCTGTCCGGCTGCAAAGTGGAGCCGAGCCTGCGCGACGCGGTGGGCGGCACGCGGTATCAGTTCGAACGAATGGGTTACTTCTGCGTGGATCCTGCTTCGGCGTCCGGGAAGCTGGTGTTCAACCGGACAATCGGCCTGCGGGATACCTGGGCTAAGATCGAGCGGCGTGAAAAAAAATGACCCAATAGAAACACTAGAGAAGCAATTCCTGCAACAGAGCCAAGATCAGAGAGGAGTGCGCAGGGCTTCGGCGTCCCGCGTGCACACAGGTCGCGGCTTCGAATATGGTAGAGATTGCGGAGAGGCTCTTCCGGCCCCTTTGTGTATTCTAAGAACGCAGAAGCGAAGGGCATGGCCGGGCCGGAAAATCATGCTGAGGTTAAGTGGCAATCTGCCAAAATCACTCCGACGCCAGGTAAGACTCTGGTTCCACTAGCGCCTCTTCCAGTTGGGTCAAATACCGACCTACATGCAAGCCGTCCATGAGCGCATGATGTACCTCTACGGAAATCGGTAACAGAATGCGTTCGTTCTCCTTTGTAAACTTCCCGAATGCAATCTTCGGAACCGAATCCCCCGAGTCCCAATTCCGCGCGTGCGAAAAGCTCGTAAACGACACCCAGGGCAACGTCGTAAAGTGAATCATGTCGTCGCCTGCTTTCGGCCTAAAGACATCGTTCCCCGAGCGCACGATGTTTACCGCATGTTGAGCCGCACCGATGAACTTCCCGAAATCTTCCTCGTAGCTAAAATACGCGAAGGCGAAGCTCTCATTTGGCAGTAGCACGGTGGTTCCACCGTGAATCACCTCGTGGACCAGGACCCGGCCATCTCTCAGGCGATAGCGAAATGGCTCGATCTCGTTGGCGATCCGAAGGGCAAAGTAATGATATGTTAATGTCACGCTGACGCCAGGGCGACCGCGAAGAAGCGCCAGGAGCCTGGTAACATCGAGCCGCGTGCATACATTAAAGTATGGGTTGTCATAGCCACGGAAGAACTCAAATAGATCGTGGCGGGCCCAGTTTGTAACGTCAAGATATTCTGCCATAGGAGAATTGTAACGGAACTTTCCGAAGTCTCGCAGACGGTCCGGGTGATATTTAGCACCCCATCGCCGCGATGCTGGCCGGGAAATCTCAATAGACGAAAACAGCAGGAAACAGACGAAGCGTTATTAATCAATGTCTGTCGAGATTCTCTAGCTAAAGGACTGGATTTCGCATGCGCCCATGTTCACACCACCGGAGCACTTCCGCTTGCTCCCCATCAAATGCAATTTAGCTGAGAAGCTGGTATGCCGTTGTTAGGCTCGCCAACCGAGCTTGCGACTCTTCCTGCGGCCCCTTACAACCTGAACCAGCATGTAGAGCATTAGTGCGGTAAGAATAAACTTTACAGTCGACGACGCAAAGAGCAGAACCATCATCGCAACGCCTAAGAAAGCGAATCCGACGAAGCTGAACGCCACAAGTAGGCCCTGATACTCCGAGCCGCGGGTCAACTTTCCCTGGCGGAATGCCTCTTTCAGTTCTCTTAAAGTAACCTCGTTGCGGATCCCTTTAGCCGGAGAGGAGGTGATCCATAGGTTACATGATCCCGCCCCGAGGAAGCACACCCCCAGCGTGCTCAACAAGCCGAAGTTAAACCAGAGCAAGGAGAAAGATTTGATCGCAGCTTTGCCTGGATCGTCGGGATGGTAAAGAACAGGCACCTCTTCCCCGACTTTGTATTCAGGGGAGCCGTGCCACTCCGAGTTGACGAACTCGCTGCTCTGCCCGCGGTCGGTATCATACCTCACCTTGTAATAGTGCCTGACCGCGAAGCTGCTCCCCCTCATCGTAGTAGAAGGTCTCCTACGTATCACTTCTGTAATGGAGCCGTGCGTAAGCGATGCCCGATTAATAAAGTCCTTCCTATACTTGAATGCAGAGAAGCTGAAGATCAGGAGCACGATCCCGATAAGAATAAAGATCAATGATAGGATTCGAATGACGATCATTTAGGTTCTACATGACTTCCGCGAACATAGGGCCATAAGTGTACGAAGCGGCGGCTTAATTGCTAGAGCCTGACGCCTGAGTTGAGGGGCGTTTGTGGAGCACGCGCAGCGTGCGGAACAAACGTCCCTCTCCAACGATTTGTTAGGCATAAGACAACGCCGCAGCCAGGATAAAACACCCCATGGAAATTCCTGAGCCAATAGCTGGCTTTGAGAACCAAAATTTTAGCGACATGACCAGATAGGCCGCTGATACCAAAATGGAACAACCTTGCAAAAGCGATGATTGTGAAAACAATAATGAATGAAAAATGCCAACGTATAGAAATGCGCCGCCGAACATGACGACTCCGAGGCTATGGCTGAGGTTAAATCCTAACCACGCTCGCCACAGATTGATTTTTGGGTGAAAAGCGATTGTGGATTGCTGCATCGCGGTACGAAGCTTGGCATCTCGCGGCGTGAAATTGCGAGGATTGACAAGGTCTTTGAGGGTGAGCACTCCATGTGCTGCGCCCAGCAACACGAAAATGCTTGAGCCGCCGATGAGAAGTAATTGGACCACGAAAATCTCCTTATGCCTAACTGCACAAACGCAATTATCCGCCGGCACTTTCGCAACATGTTAGGCCGAAGCAATGAACGGGGATGGAGATTCTATGTTTTGCGTAGGCACCACGTTGACATCGAACGCATATTCTGCACGATTACTGTTTTGAGTGGTTCAAGCCACTCTCCGCCAAGAGAGTCTGTGGCTATCAGCAACATCTCCTCATCGACAAGGAAGCGGTCGCTCCCGTCAGGGAGGTGATAATGCCTTCCTTCAATTTGCTCTACCTTCTCCTCTATTCCGATACTGGAAGCTAAACGGGCGAAGAAAATCCCGCCCGGCTTCAACACTCTCCACATCTCCCTCACCATGCTCTGCCAGTGCTCCTCATCCCGCGCAAAGTGCAGGACCGCGCTACTGATGACAACATCAAAGCTCTTATCAGCAAACGACATCCTTTCGACAGGCTCCATCCGGAAGTTATCTGCCGGCACGAGGGGGGCGAGCGTAGAGGCCAGCGCGCGGACTTGAGCAATGGCCTCACTTGACTGATCGACGCCGAAAACCGCGTACCCGCTCCTCAAGAAATAGATGAGATTACGGCCACCGCCGCAACCGGCATCGAGCACCCGCATCCGAGGAGTGAAGCGACCCTTCAGGAGTTGGTCGAACAGGTAGATGTCGATGCCATCAAACCACTCTTGTAAATTCACCTGTGTGCTCATGCCGAATTAGTTTATCTCTCTACCCTGGCAGTGATCTCATCCCTTCACTCCCGAACGCCAGAGCTAACCCACGCCCTCTGGCTTTCACTGACAAGAGGCGGCTTGATTGGGTGTCGGGTTCAGAGAATTGATGTTCCGCGCTTCTCCATCATCGGCTGCACCCCAACCAAACATCCTCTTCATGTATGGCGATAGCTTGTGCTGAGCGATAGCTTCCATGAAGAATATTTCGTGCTCCTTCTCTACACTTGCCATCATGCGCAGTTCCCTTTCGTGCTCTGTTAAACCTAACTCACCTGCATAATTTGCAGCTTGCTCATACTCTTCTACATTCCCACTCTCGAGTTTTCCAGCAAAATACATCGGTAAGAACCAACCTCCCACATGACAGAGCATGCCAACTGTTCGGCCGATTGTCCACATTTGGATTTCCTTAATTTTCACTGACCCCGATCCTAAACTTCTCAAGAAAAAACCAACTTGTCGTCGATGAGTCCACTCTTCATGTTCGATCTGTTTTATTCTTTCTCGCTCCGCCGCGTTCTTTAGTGACTTCCAATGACCACGATACGCGTATGCTGCTGCTAACTCACCTGAGTACGCTCCTTGAAGAATATGTACGAGCTGTTGGTGGGCTGTTTGCATAGCTATATTGAACTGATTGTTAAATGGCCTAAATGCTCCGCACGTTATATGTGATCTCCCAATCTCGTCGCCTCTGGGAATACCTACGACCGTAATACATCAAGGTGTGTGCCACAGAAGATATGGTCCACTTATACCGGCGGGTCACCCGTGTTAATGTGCAAGATGCAAATTGAGTGAAGCGCTTCGGCAGAGTGCAAAAGCAATTCCAGGCAGAAGCGCCTGACGCCAGTCATCAGCGGCGCGCTCGGGCCGCGCTGTCCACGCCCATTTTTGTTACCTGTCTCCCCGTCCGTTCAGTTGCCGGCTTCAAGATTCTGCAAAGCCCCTTGTATCAATCGGCTGTTCATGTAGGTTACGCACAGGCGAATAAAGCAATCGTAGAAATGGAAGAAACAAGCCGAACGCTCCGACGACTAACGTTGTCCGCAAGCCGACCATTTCACCCATGATGCCCGCGAGGAGCGCGCCAACCGTCATAGCGCATAAATTGTTAAACCGGAAGCTGGCGTTCATGCGCCCCTGCAAGTGGTTTGGGGTCATCGCCTGCCGCAAGCTGACCATGTTGATGCCGTGTACTTGAATGCCGAGCGCCATCAGGAAGTGGGCTATCATTAACACTGATACGATTTTCAGCAATGAACCGACTGCAAGCGGGATGAGAGTGGCAGCGATAGCAGTTAAGAGCGTAGCCCCAAGCATTGCCATCCCTAAACCATAACGCTTTGCAACCCGCCCCGCC
>JANOGZ010001267.1:0-4191 GCA_031406255.1 Pyrinomonadaceae bacterium
CGTCGCCAAGATGAACGTCTTCAACTCATCATGTAACGCTCGATTGCTTCACTTCCCTTTTCCTGATTAAAAGTTCAGCTTCAACCCAAACTGGAATTGACGCGGGTCAAAGGCGGCCGTCGGCCGGCCGAAGTAGCGCCCGGAGCTATCACGCTTGTTGAAGGCGTTCACCTCGGTAAAGAGTGGTGAGGCGGCGGCCTGGTTAAAGCGATTGAAAAGGTTGAACCCTTCGGCGATCACGTCAAGGCGCAACCGCTCGCCGATTCTGATGACGCGCGTCAGGCGCATATCGAGCGACGCAAAACCTTCCGTAATGCCGGCACTGCGTCCCAGACTGCCCGAAGAGAAGGGCGATGGCAGCACCAGCGTGCCGTCGGCAGCGACGTTCGGGCGATCCGTCTGTGTCGATTGATCGTTGTTGGTGTCCTGACTGGTCAGGATGTTAAAGGGCCGTCCCGAAGAGATTTCAAGGATCGGCGCGACGATGAAATCCGCGAAGAAGCGACGCACCCCGCTATCAGAAGAGCGCCATTCATCGGGTGAGGTGAGCACGCCGCTGAAGACGAAACGGTGGCGCTGATCGAAAAGCGAATCGGCGCGTTCCGCGCGGAAGTTATTCACGTCCTGCGGCAGCAGCAGAGTCTGCAAGTCGCTCGAGTCGTCAATCGTATGGCTCCACGTATAAGTGGCGAGGAACTGGAGATTGTTGGAGAAGCGCCGCTTCAACTCCAGATTCATGGCGTGATAAAGCGAGTTGCCGTCCGAGACCTGCGCGTTGATGTCGCCGAAGGTCGAGACGAGGCCGGGCCGGCGCAGTGAGCCGGTGCTGGTGAGCAGCGAATCGAAGACCTGCGGGGTGACGGCCCCGCCCGTCGCTCCCTGCACGAAGATGTAGTTCGGTCCGCTCTGGCGGAAGAGGTTTGCCGCGAACGGATTGATCACAGAACCACGCGGGCCGACCGCGAGAATGCCCGGGATGACGACGGTGAAGCCACCACTGCTGACCATCGGGACGGTGAGGGCGAGCACCTCCGTGGTGCTGGTGGGCTGGCGGTTCGCAAAGCGCACGAAGTTTTGGATCAACAGATCGTTGCGCGGGCTGTTGAAGTTCGTCGGGCGCGGCAGGTGGTGCGCGCCGACGAATATATAGCTCGCCGTAAACGACATGTTATTCGTCAGACGCTGCTCGATGGCGAGGTTGGCCTGATTGGCATAGGCATACTCGAAGTCTTTGGCGACGGGCAGCGGGAACGGCAGCACGGGCCCGAATCCGGGGAATGTCTGATCGTTGAAGCGCTGGCGGCCTCGCTGATATTCGGCGCTGGCCGCGACGCCCGGCGTCAGCCCCGGTATCACCGTGCCCTGAAATATCTGCGCCGCGTTGATGCGCTGCGTCGGGTCGGGGCTGCCGGGGGTGGCGACGAACTGCTGTTGCTGGATGTTATCCGCGATGTCGGAGTTAAAAGCGACGGCCAGCAACGGGTGGTCGTAGAAGATGCCGTAGGCGCCGCGCAGCACCGTCTTGCTGTCGCCAAACAGGTCGTACGCGAAACCGACACGCGGCGCGAAGTTGTCTTTATCGCGCGGGAACCCCTGCTGGATGCCGAGGGCATCCTGCACGGTCTGGTTCTGAGCGGCCGTGATCAAGATGCCGGAGAGCGGATCGCGGAATGAACCGGGCGCGATCTGATCTGTTTGCTCGTAGTCGTAGCGAACGCCGTAATTCAGGGTGAAGTTCGGCTTGATCTTCCATGAATCCTGGGCGAAGAGGGCGATCGGGCGGTTCTTTATTTTGCTCTTCGGATCGCCGAAGCCCTGGACGTAATTCCCGGGAAATCCGAGGCCATATTCCTGCACGCCCGAGAGCAGGGGCGCGCCGGCGCCCACCGGGAGAGTGCCACCGCCGAAATTGAAAACGCCGGCGAAGTTCAGCTCGAAGATCGCGTTGACGCTGATGAAGTTCGCGTCCCCGCCGAACTTGAAGGCGTGGTTGCCGGCGATCAGATTCACGTAATCCGTGAACTGGTAACGATTCTCCGTGCGGATGACCGGCGAGAAAAGCTCGCGCCCGAAGAACGCGGTTCCCGGAATGTTGACGGCCACCGCATCACCATTCTGTGATTTGAAGGTGGCGCGGCGCGAGCCGAAACTAAAGCGCGCTTCATTGACGATGGAGTTCGAGAGCGTCGAGATCAGCGAGCTGACAAACGACGTATCCCGTAAAGTCTGAATACCTGTGCGCGAGAAGTCGTTTTGCCCGAGCGGCTGATTTTGCGATTCGTTTTGAATGCCGGTGATGTCGCTCGGGTTGAAACCGAAGCGCAGCGTCAACTGATTCGTCGCGTTGATATTATGATCCAGGCGCAGCGAGTAGAAGGATGTATCCTCGGAGATGGGGAAGATTTTCTGCAACTGCGTCAGGGGCCGAAACGCGATCGGCAATCCTTGCGCGTTGATCGTTAGCGGCACCGGCGCGCCCGACAGAAGGAAGCGGCTCCCGATGACCTGCCCCGCCGGAATCACCCCGCCCGTGCTGATCAGCGGGTTGGTCCCGTTGAGCGCGGTCGAGCCGACGCTCGAAGCGAGATAGGCATACTGGACGGCCGCGCCGATCAACGTCGGATTACCGCTCGCAAGCAGGGTGTTGATAAAAGTGGCCTGGTCGGGTCTGATGTTACGGAAGGTCTGCGTCGGCAAACCCGGAATCGGGATCGTGACACTGGCGTTGAGTCCCTGCGTGACATCGCTGGTGAAGAAGCCGGACTCCTGACGACGCCGCTGCTCGAAGGCGAAGAAGCCGAACGTGCGATCGCGCGCCAGGGGGCCGCCGAGCGTCGCGCCATACTGCGCCCGCGTAAACGGCGGATCTTCGATCGGCGCGAAGGCATTGCGCGCCTGATAGCTCTTATGCCGCGCGAAGCCGAAGACGTTACCGTGAACATCATTCGTCCCGCTCTTGGTGACGACGTTGACGACACCACCCGAGGTGCGACCGAACTCCGGCGCGTAAGAGTTGGTGACGACCTGAAACTCCTGCACCGCTTCCTGACTGACGGTCGAGCGCGCGGCGTTGACCGAGTTGTCAGTATTGTCGGCGCCATCGACCTGCACCAGCGTGGAGCGTCCGCGCTGCCCGCCGATGTTGAGCCCGGAGGTCGGCGCCGGGCCAATCGGGCGTCCGTTATCGCGCCCGACGGTGGATAAGGTCAACGCGAAATCGGTCGCGCCGCGCTGATTTATCGGAAGATTATCAATACGCTGCTGGTCAATCGTGTTAGCGACGGTCGTGCGCGTAGTCTCGATCAACTCGGTCGCCGCGCCGGTGACCGTCACCGACTCACCGATCGCTCCCAACTGCAGGGGAATATCCAGGGCGGCCTGCTGACCGACCGTTAGCGTGACGACGGGAATCACCGCCCGGGAAAAATTCGTGGCTTCGACAGTCACTTCGTAATCACCTGGCGGCAAATTCGTGATCTGATAGGAACCCTCATCGTTGGTCGTCGCTGAACGCGAGACGTTGGTCGCCGAGTTGCGCGCTGTCACATTAGCTCCCGCCACCGTCGCGCCCTGAGGATCACGCACGACGCCACCCAGGTCGGCCGCGTTTGACTGCGACTGGGCGAAAGCTCCCTTCGCACACATCAATGCAATGACGCAGATGAATACTAATCGGATGGAGAACGAAAACCACCGTAGATGGAACGCAAACATAATCTTATTCTCCTCGGAGCGAAATAAATTGAGGTTTAGCCGTTAAGAAAACGCGCGGCGCACGGCGAGAGTCCGCGACGTTGAAATCGCCCTTCAGCGGAACGAAAAGATTGCTCATGAAATATTACGCGGCGCGTTCGCAAGAGTCTAAAGGCACAGGACGCGCGCGAATGAAGGTCAGGCGTCGCTGGGTCAAAACCGGGAGCAATCTCAAGTAAGTGCAGAGACTTTGTACCGCAAAACAAGGCTGGATAGCAAGAAACTTATTATCCGGAAATGTCTAAATCAGCATAGGAGGCGGCCGAGCCGTTCTCTGCCCGGCGGGTGAGCCACCGGAGCGGCTCCGCCGGTCCCGGTTTTGCACCCTCAGGTCTGAAGCGCCGCCGGGCGCCGCGTCGCGCGGGTCACGCTGCGCCGTAAGCGCTCGCTGGCACGGAGCGCAAGGATCGCCGCCTCTGCGATCGTGTGCGGCGCGAA
>JANOGZ010001268.1:0-1911 GCA_031406255.1 Pyrinomonadaceae bacterium
GCGATCCTGTCGTGCTCGTACGACCTGGCGATGGCAGCGAAGATGGCCGTCGCACACCGATCTACAGGTGGTTGATCGAAGCTGTGCCAGGCGAAGGTGATCCTGCTGTGTCGATCCAGCCTCTGCCCATCTGTGGCAATATTAACGCGCTGAGGTCTGAAGAGGTATTCACCTTAGCACCTAGTACGTCGAAGGATTTAGTCCCTCGTGGCTTTACGGGATCGTTCCCAAAACCGGGTAAGTATCGGGTTCGATTCGAGTACGAGAACCGTCCCTTAATGGAATGGACGGGTATTCCTCTCTCCCCGCACGATGAGGGAGCGATGCAGCGTGTGAGACAGAGCACGGCATGTAAGCTGACGAGCAATGAGGTGATGTTTACCGTTCGCGAGTAGGTGTGGGCATCCACCTAACAACTCATTGGAGCGGACGCGGAATAAGCAGGTCTTTTATCGACAATACTTCGGACATTTTTTGAGCGAAAGGGGTTAACAAAATAGGCCACGAACTGGTTAAATGTGAGTGCTCAACTTCACATCACCCGGTTAATGGCCTATGACAATTGTCAATGACATCCTGACGCAGATGCCTGCCGTCAGTCAACCGCAGCGGAAGTTCCTTGAAACTTTGTTCGCCACGATTCTCGCCTTGCGTGGGAGAGTCAACTTTCGCAATCTGAGCCGCTACTGTGATTACTCCGAGCGTACGATTGCGCGCCAGTTCCGGGTCTCCTTCGATTGGCCGGACTTTCATCAGCGCGTGATGAAGGCGGCGCTCGACCCGCGCTCGGAACTGATCTCTGTGCAGGATGCCTCGTTCATTCCGAAGAGCGGGAAACAGACTTTCGGGCTCGGTCACTTCTTCAACGGGTGCGCCAATCGCGCTGAACGTGGACTGGAGATTTCGACCCTCGCCGTGGTGGATGTGACCCGCCGCTGCGCTTTCACGCTCGCCGTCGCCCAGACGCCGCCAGGCGATGACAAAGGAGCGACAGCCCAGGAAAAGGACGAGACCAGAATTGATTTCTACAAGCAGCAACTGCGGGAGCAGCGTCCGAGCTTGCCACAAAGCGTCAAATATCACTGCGTGGACGGCTACTTTGCGAAGAAGAAATATATTGATGAAGTGGTTTCGCTCAAACTGCACCCCGTCACCAAACTGCGGTGTGATGCCGATTGTCTGTTCCTTTATACCGGCCCGCACGAGAAGCGCCGCGGGCCAAAGCGCAAGTATGATGGCAAGGTCAATTTTCAAGACCTGAGCCGCTTTGAATATCTCGGCACGTTGGAGGAGGCTGAACATGTGCATCTCTATACGGTCATCGTTTGGCACGTCTCACTCAAGCGTCGCTTGCGCGTGGTTGTCCTGATCAATCGGAAAGATCCACACAAGCCGCGCTACATTGTGTTGGCCGCGACCGATCTGGAATTGGACGGTCGCAAGCTGGTCGAGTTCTACGTCGGGCGTTTTCAAATCGAGTTCCTTTTTCGCGACAGCAAACAGTTCACTGGACTGTCGGACTGTCAGGCGCGAGCCGCGGCGGCGCTCTCGTTTCATTTCAATGCGAGCTTGGCGACGCTCAATCTAGCACGTGCCGAGGAAGTGCTTGCCTCTGTGGACCAGTCGCCGCAGGTCTTCTCGATGGCAAGCTGGAAACAACGTCATTTCAATGAGCGATTGCTCGATTTATTTATTGAGGAGTTAGCTCTCGACCCGACTTGGGTAAAAAACCAACCCTGTTATGACGAACTCAGGACTTACGGCGCAATTGCTGCCTGATTTTGTCTACAGTATTGGAACATAAATAACATGCCTAGCAGCACGCCCAACAACTGGGATAAATTGCTGGGCCGCAACCGTTGATGCCAGTGGCTGAAGGGCCGCAGGCTGGTGCTGATCAGCACGCACGCA
>JANOGZ010001270.1:0-2305 GCA_031406255.1 Pyrinomonadaceae bacterium
GACGACGTTGATGCCGGCGTAGCCGAGCGAAGTGAAATAACGTTGGACGATATTGCGCCTGGCCGCCCACTCCCGCATCTGCGCCGGTGGAAGCTCGACGCCGTTGGCCGTGCCGGTCAGGGCGTCAACAAGGTAATGGGTCGCGTCATTTGACGAATCAACGATCATGTCGCGCAGCGCCCGCTGCAGCTCTTCGGTACTCTTCAACTTTCCGTCTTCCAGCCAGCGGTGCGCCGCGACGAGATAAAACAGCTTGACGACGCTCGCCGGGTAGATGGGTTCGCTGCCCCGAAAGCTGGCCGGCACGGGATGCTGTCGATCGCGTAAATCAATAAGCGTGATGGCGAGATTCTTTTCCTGGAGATTCTTACCGGCGAAACGCGCGAGCGCCTTCGCGGCCGCCTCGTTGACGAGTTCCTGGAGTGCTCGTTGTGACACGGCAGCGGGTGCGTCCCGGCCGATCGTGGCTGGCGCCTTCAGCGCGGCGCTACGATTCTGTGAATGAGCGACCCCGGCGGGCAGCGCGGGCGCCAGGCACAGCGCGACGCTCAGAGCGCCGAGTTTTCGTGTGAACATAAAGCCGTCCTCTCAGTTATCCCTTCAGCGCATGATATTGACGAAGAACGTAATTATGATCGAATTTGAAAAATCTATAAAAAACGCCCCGACGACCGGCACGATTAGGAAACTGCGCGGCGCGGGAGCGTAGCGTGCGGTCAGCGCCTCCATATTGGCGACCGCATTCGGTGTGATACCGAGGCCGAAACCGATATGACCGCTCGCCGTCACCGCGGCTTCATAATCGCGCCCCATCAATACGAATGTCACAAGCACCGCATAAACGACGATTAATAAGCTCTGTGCGATGAGGATCGCAAGCATCGGCAGGGCGAGCCCGGCCAGTTGCCACAGCTTCAAATCCATCAACGCGATCATGAGGAAAAGCGCGAGTGCTATCCGGCCGAGCACCTCGACGGCGCGGGCATCGGCGCCGCAGAAGTGAAAGCGATCATCCAGGTTACGCACGATGGCCGCCACAACCATTGCGCCGACGTACGCGGGCAGGGTCACCCCGGCCTTCGTCAGCCAGAGGCCGATCAGCGCGCCAGCGCCCATTATCGCCAGAAGGAGCAGAAGATTATGCAACAATACGCCGCCCGCTAACGGCTCATCTTCTATCTCACGCATTTCCCTCACGCCCGACTTCTCCGATTCTCGCACGGGGCTGTGCTTCAGCGCGGGCGCCGCATCGCGCATCATACTCGTTTCGTCTGTGGCCCCACGACCCCCTGCGGCCCCGCGCCGATCTTCAACCCCATCCCCGCCCCCCACCCGCGGTAACGCCAGGCGAAAACGGTTGATGAGCGCCGCGGCGACGGGGTTTCCAATGAGACTTGAGATAAAAATACCGAAGGTCGCCGAGGCGATGATGAGCGCGCCCGCGCCGTCGATTCCCAATCCTTCGAAAACGTCTGTGAAGGCGAGCCCGGTCGCCGGTCCGCCGGTCAGCGTGAGCGAGCCGCAGATGATACCGAGCGGAGCGGGCGCGCCCAGGAGGCGCGCGATGCCGATACCGACGACGTTCTGCACGACGGCTGCCAGGGAAGCAATGATCCAGAAGAAGGCCATCCGCCACCCGCCCGCGCGCAGCAGCGACGCGGTCGCGCCGAGGCCGATAGTGGTAAAAAAGGCCGTCTGGAGCGGCCCGCGCAGCGAAGTGTCGATCACCACGGCGAGCGTTCCGCGCCCGCGCAACGCCAGCACCAGCAGCGCGAACAATAGTCCACCGACGGCCGGAGCCGGAATGCTCGAACGAGCGAATAATCGGAGGCTTCGCTGCAAACCATAACCGGCGAAAAGAAAGATCGCGGCGAGCGCGAGCGTGAACACGAGATCGAGTTTCAGCGTGCGCAGGCCTTCGACAATTGAGATCTCCACGGCGCGTTCCTCTCAACGCAAGCGCGCTCCGTAAACCACGCGGCCGCCGGCGATCGGCATGCCATGGCGCGTCTGTTCGACTCCGCTCCTGGCCGTTGAGCCTGCTGCACGGATCCGACCAGCGTCAATCGCGGCGCCCCCGCTCTGCCGGTCACCGCGTATTCATCGTCGGCAAGCTCGTATCGAGGCTGAGAGATCAAACCCCGGCGTATCAGGCACGCGGGGAAACTGCGATCGTCAAACATATCCACACGAAGAGCGCTTCAGTTACGAAACTGCATGTGACGAATATGTTGGAGATAAATCTTCTGCTGGATGATCGTTGCCGTCCGTGTTTGCCGGACGAAGGTTATTACGCATAGATCAG
>JANOGZ010001275.1:0-8237 GCA_031406255.1 Pyrinomonadaceae bacterium
CGTCGCCAACGAGTTCACACAGGGCGTGACCGCGAACACGGCAGCATTTGACGCCTTCGGCCAAGCTTATGGCAATGAGCCCGGGGCCATCCAGGAGTCCATCGCCGACATCTTCGCGATGGGCGCCGAAGCCTACTATGAAGGCTCACCCGACTGGATGATCGGCGAGGATTATTACATCGACGGCTCCCACCCTATCAATCCGGGCGAGGCCTGGCGCTACATGGACAACCCGACGATGGACGGTTATTCCGTAGACTATTACCCGAACCGGCTCTATCAGGGACCCTGCCTGACGTGGCCCAGTAACGACTTCTGCGGCATTCACGGCAACAGCGGCATCGGCAACCTCGCCTTCTACCTGATGTCGGAGGGCGGCCAGCACCCGCAGGGCTTCAACTCCGTAACGGTTGAGGCGATCGGCTTCAAAGACGCCCTTCATATCTGGTACCGGGCGCTGACGAAATACATGGTCTCGAGCACGAATTTCCGGGATGCTCGCAACGACACCGTCCACGCCGCCGCCGATTTCTACGGCGTCTGCTCTCCGGCTGCCCTGTCCGTGAAGGAAGCATGGGACGCCGTGGCCGTCCCTCAACCGTGGTACGTCAAGGAATCGCCGTGCGCCTTCGACATCATCAGGAATCAGAGCTTCTGGGCGCAAACCAATTATGTTAGCCAGGTCTGGACCGCCAACTCTAATGTCATCAACCAAATCCAAAACTCATTCATCAGTAGTAGTGGTCACACCGGTGGCGCGAAGGCGTTGCTGGGTGGTGACATGGCGAGTGGGAATGGAGTTGCCGCCGAAAAATATCTCTATCAGGACGTCGAAATCCCCGAGACGGCGACCAAAGCGACGCTCTCTTTCTGGACCGTCATCCAGACATTCGACACCTCCCCGACGCCGGACGATGTGCTCAGGGTGCAACTCCAGGGGGTGTCGCCCCCGCATGAAGTGATAAAGGAGCTGGCGACTTACTCAAACCTCGACCAGACCTACAGCAACAATAACCCGAATCCTCCCCAGCCGACCGACTGGGTGAAGAAAACATTCGACCTCACAGACTTCAGGGGCAAGACGGTGCGGGTTTATTTCGGCTACAAGGAAGACGCATCGCAGGCGACGTACTTTCTCATCGACGACGTGGAGCTGATTGTCGAGTAAGCCGGTAGAAAATCCAGCCGCCGGCGCTCCGATATACGTGAGAACAAGAGCAGGGCTCACGGCTTACGTCGTGGGCCTTTTGTTCGGTATCAGCTTTCTGTCCACCGCTTGATGAAGAAACCGCCAGATGTGTTTGGCGTTGACTTCGCCGCCGACGGTGGCCACTACCACGCTCGTGTAACTACAAGGTACGCCGACCCCGGATCGAAACACGAGACCAAATGCTATCAGGGCGGGGAGAAGGCTGTGATTCGTGGTTAATCAATCGAATCACGGGCGGCGGTCACTCCCCGCTCTGTTAATTATGAGCAATGGCTTCCTGCATCGGTCGCATGCGCTTTGATTTGAATAGCGGGCAGGAATTGAGGGCTTATGCGGAAAGTGGTATGGTCTCACGCTGTCGCTTTCGCTCAAATAACCGTCGCTCCCGCACCTTCTGCGCGTCGAGTTCTGAAAACTTTTAATGTGGATTTTCTATTTCTTCGCGGCGCTGGTTCTGTGGCAGGGCGTCCTCTCTCTCTGCGGCGGGTGGCGCTATCTCGCTTACATCCGTCGCGAGATGCGAAGCCAGCGCGCGCCTTTTACGCCCCTGGTCTCCCTGATCGTGCCGTGCCGCGGGCTGGATCAGGGACTCGACGCCAACATCGCCGCTCTTTTCGATCAGCATTATCCGGCCTACGAAGTTGTTTTCGTGGTGGAACATCCGGATGATCCGGCGCGAATCGTGATCGAGGAGGTGCGGGGGCGTTTTGATGAAAGCGGCGACGACGGCCGAAGCGTCTCGTCGCGGATCATCGTGGCGGGGCGTGCGCAGGCGTGCGGACAGAAAGTTCATAATTTGCTTGTCGGTGTGGGCGCGACGAATCCGGCGAGCGAGGTGCTGGCCTTTGTTGACACGGACGTGCGAGTGCGCCCGGACTGGTTGCGCTCGCTGGTCGCGCCGCTCGCGGACGGAAAAAAGGGGGCGGCGACCGGTTATCGCTGGTTTTTGCCGGTCAACGATAGCTTCTCTTCCCATCTGCGCGCGGTGTGGAACGCCTCAATCGCCTCGGCGCTCGGCGAGCGAGGCGACAGAAATTTTTGCTGGGGCGGTTCGACGGCGATCCGCCGTTCGACGTTCGAGCGGATCGACATGATGGAGAAATGGCGCGGCGCGCTCTCCGACGATTTTGTGCTGACGCGCGCTCTGCAACAGGCCACCCTCCCCATCTATTTTGTGCCCCAGTGCCTGACCGTCTCGTTTGAAGAGTGTAATTTCGCGCAACTCATCGAATTCACCACGCGACAGGTGAAGATCACGCGCGTCTACGCGCCGCACCTGTGGAAAATCCTGTTGGGGAGCGGGATGCTCTTTGTCGGCGTCTTCTATGGCGGCCTGGCGCTCGCGCTCGTGCGCGCCGCGCGGGGGCTCTCATACGCGGGGCCGCTCGCGGTCGTCGTCGCGATCTACGCGCTCGGAATGGGTAAAGCCTATGTTCGTCTGCGCGCCGTCGGGCTGCCGCTTGCGTCATATCGCCCGATGTTACGGAGAGGCGCGGCGGCGCACCTTTTCTGCTGGCCGCTGGCGGCGGCGCTCTATCTCTATAACTCTCTGGCGGCAGCCGTCTCACGCCGCATTACCTGGCGCGGAATCACCTACGAGTTGAAATCTCCGACGGAAACCATCATTATCTCCGATGTCTCGACCGTGAATACAGGGACCGCCGCACCAACGCGCCATGCCTAATAAAGCCGTCAAACTTTTTCAGTTAGTGCGTTCGACGAAGCGCGAGAAGCGCCTCGGCACGGTGATCTTCTTCATCACCTCACGCTGCAACGCCAGGTGCGAGACCTGCTTTTATCATGAAGAATTGAACCGCCCCGGCGATCTATCCTTCGCACAGATCGAAAAAGTCTCGCAGACGATGCCGCCCATCACGGACCTGTGGCTGTCGGGAGGCGAGCCGACGCTGCGCCACGACGCGTCGGACATCATCGATATGTTCGTCCGCAATAACGGCGTGCGGCGCGTCATCATCCCGACCAATGGTTTGATCAAGGCGCGCGTCTACGAAATCGTCGACCGCGCGCTCGCGCGTCATCCGGGGCTCGATCTGTATCTCAACATCGCGCTCGATGGCTACGGTCAGACGCATGACCGCATCCGCGGTGTGCCGGGCAACTGGGGGAAGACGCTCGATTGCATACGCTCTCTCTATCCACTCAAGGCCGCCCACACCGACCGCTTTCGCCTGAACGTCAATACGGTCGTGTGCGCTGAGAACTACCGGGAGGTCGAGCGGCTCGCATCGTTTCTCTGGGAGAACTTTAAGCTCGACGGTCACTATTTCAACATCGTGCGCGGAGAACCCAAGGTGGGGGAGGCGATCAAGCGTGTGCCGCCGGAAATTTTGCCGGAGATGTACGCGCGTATCTCCGCGCTGACGGCCCGCTACGGAAATCGGATGTTCGCCGCCGACGATATAGCGACGCGCTTCGTTAAAAACATCGCTTATACGGGCGCGATCACGACGCATTACCGCACGCAGCTCGCCAATTTCGCGAGTTCAGAAGCGTGGCCTTTCCCGTGCACGGCGGGTGAGACGACGGCCGTCATTGATTACAACGGCGACGTGCGCGCCTGCGAGCTGCGCGAAAAGTTCGCGACCCTCTCCCAGTACGATTATGATTTCAGCGCGCTCTGGGCGGCGGAGGAGCGGGGGCGCGAGCTCGGCGCGATCAATGGCGGCGCGGCGTGCTGGTGCACGCACGTCTGCTTCATCCACGATTCGATGCGCCATTCGCGCCGCGCGCTCCTGTGGGAGCTGCCGAAGAATTACGCGCTCCGCGATAAATGGTAGATTGATCTGATCTGGCCTCGTGCCAAAAAAAATTTTACGAAACCACCGACGCTGATAACTCATTCGCTATGGCAGAAGGCGACGACGAGCAGAACATCGTGCAGAAAACCGGAAGGATTTACGCCGCCGTGTTCTCTATTTTCGGTTCCGTGCTGGTGTGTCTGGCGATCGGGTGGGCGCTGGATCGCTGGCTCGGGACGAGCCCGTGGCTGGTGGTCGCCGGGATCGTGGTCGGATCCGCGGTCGGTTTCTATGAGTTCATCCGGAATATCACAAAAATCACGTAGAAATTAAATCTGAGCCCAACTCGACAGTAGGATAATTCGCGTGTAAAATCCACTGTTTCTCAATGACTGAAGCGATCAATGGCGCGCATATGGTGCGGGATGACCCGGCGGCGATGGAGCGCCGCATCATTCTCGGTATGTATGTCACGGTTGCGCTCGCCGTGCTGGTCAGCGCGCCGCTGGCGCCCTGGCGCGTGACGACCGGATTGCTGCTGGGCGGCGTCCTCTCGCTCATCAATCACCACTGGCTGCGGACGGCCGTGGCGACCGTTTTTAGTTCCAGCGCGGCGGGAGTGAGACCCAAGATCAGGATCGCGCGCTACATTCTTCGCTATTTTATGATCGGCACGGTGGTGATGATCGCGCACCTGCTGGGGATCGCTTCGCTCGTGGCCATGCTCATCGGGTTGTGTTCATTTGTTGTCGCCCTGCTGGCGGAAGCTTTCATGCAAACATACTTCGCTATCGTGCACCGAGAGGAAAATTAACTGATGTTCTGGTTGTTAGCTGAAACTGAAACGGCCGCTGCACATGGTGGCGGAGGGAGTGCGCCGCCGCACCACGAGCCGCCGATCGTCACATTCGTTAATCATTATATCGGCGAGCCCGTGCATCACTTTCAAGTTGAGTACACGAAACCGCTGTGGGATAAATTCTTCGCCCGCTTCGATACGACCGCCGAGCAGGTGTTCGGCGTGTACACCCCCGAGAACGCCGTCCCCTGGTACACGGTGATGTTTATCATCGCCTGTATTTTAAGCGTGGTCGTGATCTGGATATTGAAGGGACGCCTGTCGGAAGATGAGCCGGGAGGGGGACAGCAGACGCTGGAAGCGGGTGTGCTCGCCGTGCGTGGTCTGATAGAGGATGTGATCGGGCCCCACGGTCTGAAATATTTCCCGGTCGTCGCCACCTTTGGCGTGCTGATCCTGATCTCAAACCTGCTGGGCTTTCTCCCCGGCATGATGTCGCCGACGGCTTCGACCTCTGTCACGTTCGCGCTCGGCATCTCGTCGTTTGTCTATTACAACTACATCGGCATTAAGGAGAATGGCCTGTTCGGTCACCTCCGCCACTTTGCCGGGCCGGTGCTGGGGCTTGCGCCACTCCTGTTTCTTATCGAGATAATCAGCAATTTTGTTCGTCCAATGTCTCTCGGCATCCGTCTTTTCGGAAATCTTTTTGCCGACGAACAGGTGGTGCAAAATATCTCCAATCTAGCCCCGCCGTATACCTACTGGGTGGTTCCCGTGTTGTTAATGCCGCTGGGCCTGTTCGTGGCATTCATACAGACTTTTATCTTCATGTTCCTGTCAATGGTTTACATCAGCGAAGTGTCGCATCCGCCGCATGAAGAGCACGGCGGTCACGGGCATGGCGAAGGTGAACAGATCATCGCGCCCGTCCTGACTTGAATTTTTACTTTAACGCGCTTCGAGCGGTGCGGACACCGAGCGTCCGCGCACGTTGCAGCGTAAAACTGACGGTAAACTTCAAAGGCGCGAAAGAAGCGTTCACGGCCGAGAAGAGCAACGAAGACTTTCGGGATCATCGCTTTCTGAAGATGAAAGCACAGGGTGTCGGCATCGCTGGAGCACCGTTGTACGAGGGGCGGTTGGATACCGGATGCGGGCGAAATTATAAACAACCGAGTCTTCTGCTCCCATCGCCGTGCGACATCTCTTCGGTCCTTTGAATAGACTCAAATAACGGTAAATCTTCCAAAGGAGAGATGTTGATGAACAAACTCAGAATGGCCTTCTTCGCTGTGGTCGGTGTGTTGATGGCCGCCGCGCCCGCGTTGGCGCAGGCGACAGCTGTCGCCGCCGATAACGACTTCTCGGTCACCAAATATAGCAAGATCGCGGCGGCCTTCGGTTTCGCGATCGCGGCCGCGGCCGGCGCGATCGGTCAATCGCGCATCGCGGCTTCGGCCGTCGAGGGCGCGGCGCGCAATCCGGGCGCGGCCGGGCGCATCCAGATCATGATGATCATCGGTCTCGCGCTGATCGAATCGCTGGTGCTCTTCGCGCTGGTGATCGTGTTCGCGAAAGTGTAGTTCAACTACGAAAAGCAAGAGGGGAAGAATGCGGGCGCGCAGATTTGAGAGGCTGCGCGCCCGCATTCTTTTGATACGGCTCGCCACACCGGCGCGTTCTTTTTTCACAGGTTGATGTCCCCGTCTCGTCCCTATCCTCCTGTATGCTCGATCTTTGCCCTGACGCTAAACCCGGCACGGTTTTTGCAATAATCTCCAAACGGTTCGCGCATTTTATTCCGGATAAATCTTTTAACGTCGGTTCCCCGGTCGAAGTCCGACCTTATATGTAAGGTCGCGCAAAAGAGTGACGGCCGTCCTCGATGTTGGTCGTCATCTCATTCAAGGGTTGCTGAAGTTTACGAATCGCAACCGTCAGACCCCCGGCGGATCGCGTTCATTAGTTTCCAACAAGTTGCCTACAGAGTTTCTGGCGGCTGAAAAAGGACAAAGAGTCATGAGAAGAATATTTTTAGCTTTCGCGGTGATGTTGATCGTCGCGCCGCTTGTGCTGGCGCAGCGAACTGTCGGAGGGCGGGATAGTATCTACCTGCGCGATGGCAGCACGGTGCAGGGCACGGTGCTCGGATTTATCGGCGGCCGCTTCGCCGTGCGCGTGAACAATCCACAGTCGGGCGCCGCGCGAACGGGTACTGAAGACGGCGAGGTGGTGTTTTATCGCCCGCGCGATATTGAACGGGTAGAGATCGGCGGGCGTTCGCTCGATGAAGCGCGCTTTGAGTCACGCAACTTCGAGGTCGCGCTCGGGCCGAACTGGGTGGACAGTGGAATGGATTTGCGGCGCGGCGAGCGCGTCCAGATCAGAGCCGATGGAACGATCGTGGCCGGGCGCACGCGCATTACGCCCGACGGCCTGCGCTCGAGCGATCCGTCCGCGCCGCTTCCGCGCGCCGCCGAAGGCGTGTTGATCGGGGCGATCTCCAATGATCCAAATTCCCCGATCATCGAAATAGGATTGAGCCGGGAATTCGTCGCTGATCGCGACGGCCGGTTGTACCTGACGGCCAACCGCGGCACCTACACGGACGCCCGCGGCGCGTTCAACGTCCAGGTACGCACCGAGCGCAACTTCACGCGGCGCCCGACTAACACCGCCGCGGGCAACCGCGACGACGATGACGGCTTTGATCCGTTCGGAACGAGTGACCGTCGCGACGCCCCACCACGCCCGCGCACGGCGACCGGGGAGCGGGTCTCAAACGATCCGTTTGGCGGCCCTAATCGCACGCCACGCGAAGTGACCATCGACGTTCCCGGCACGTCGCGTGGCACCGACACCGGAATCGACCTGCGCGCGAATGATCAGGTGACGATTACCGCGTCCGGTACGATCGTTGCGGGACAGCGCGCCGGAAACGTGTCGCCCGATGGCGGCCGCGTGGGCTTCGGGATCAGCGCTCGTCCGCTGCCAAATGCCGGCGTCGGGGCGCTCATCGGATTCATCCGGCTGCCCAACGGGCAGGTCCAGGGGCCGTTTCCCATCGGCAGTCAGTCGACGTTCAGCGCGCCCGCCGAGGGCAGATTGATTCTGCTCGTCAACGACGACAACTATGGCGACAACAGCGGCAACTTTAACGTCAGAATCAGGTACTGATAAAAGTCCGGAGTCCGGAGTCGTAAGCCAAATGGCAGTCACTGTCTGCCTTCAGCCCGGATTTTGACTCCAGACTTCAGACTCCGGACTTGTTTTTAGCTTCGTAGGCGGCGCGCAGGATCGGATCGATCGTCGGCGCGTAGGGAGGAGCATAAGCGAGATCAAAACGCTCCATGTCTTCGACCTTAAGACGCGAGTGAAGCGCGGCGGCGTACACATCTATGCGCTGCGCGGCCCCTTCGCGACCGACCATCTGTGCGCCAAGCAGGCGGCCGCTGCGGTCGGCGAC
>JANOGZ010001339.1:0-2106 GCA_031406255.1 Pyrinomonadaceae bacterium
AAGTTGAACGAGTTCGGAGGAGACTTCCGAGCGGCGGATATGGTCAAGGCGTTCATCGTCAGTGGTGAATACCGCCGTCGGTTCGGCGCTGAATAAGAGCCACACAACCGGGCGTCACGGCACGCCTGGTTGTGTGATCCATAGCGGAGATAGCCGAGCGCGTGAATCATTCCGAGAGTCGCCAGCATCTTTTGCGAGTCTTTTGTGCTGTCGAATTGCCGGAAGAAGCGCGTCAGCGCGCCGCCCATCATATAGCCCGTCTACGTCGACAGGACGGGGCCGAGCCGGACGGCGTGCGCTGGGAGCGCGTCGAGAAGCTTCACCTCACGCTGAAATTCTTTGGCCAGATCGAGCCGGGTCGCGCGGATCACGTGGCCCGGGCAGCCGAAAGCGCGGCGGCGCGTGTCAGCCCTTTCGAGCTGGTCATTGAAAGAGGGGGATGCTTTCCACCGCGCGGTCTCCCGCGTGTGCTATGGCTCGGCATCCGAGACTCTTCGGGGCAGCTCGCGCGCTTACAACAAATTCTTGAAGACGAGTGCTCGCGTCAGGATTTTCCGCGCGAGTCGCGACCGTTTCATCCGCACTTGACGATCGCGCGGCTGCCGCGCGCCACGAAAGCGGTCGCGCACGCCCTGGCACAAACGCACCGTGAGACGCAGTTTGAAGCCGAACCATTCAACGTCGCGGAGATGGTTGTGATGCGAAGCGAACCGGGTCCTCATGGCTCACGCTACACGCCTCTCTCGCGCCACAGGCTACAGCGGGCGGGAGATATGAGCGGTTAAGGTCTGAAGCTGGATTTTGTCACCTTATCAGTGAAATCGCCCGGTCGTCTCTTATCGAGCGCCGGGCGATTTCATTTCACTTAACGGTAGAAACAGTAAGACACCCATCATCGAGCGGGAAGATGGAAGCTATTCTCATGTCGGCAACTGGCGCGGAGGACGCAGCGTGGATGACGTAGTATCATCCGGCGACGAGCGTTTCTCACCGGTCTCGGCGAGCATCTCCTTGATCGCGCCGATGCTTGACAGCATACCCGATGTTTCGACCGGCATAAAAATGACCTTTGAATTGTTGCCGCGCGTCATTTCTTTCAGACTTTCGATGTAGCGCGCTGTGATCAGGTATTGCGCCGGATTGCCGTGCCCGATCATCGACTGCGAAATCTGCCCGATGGCTTCCGCCTCGGCTTCAGCCGCGCGCAAACGCGCCTGGGCCGCACCCTCGGCCTGCAAGATGGCCGATTGCTTTTCGCCTTCGGCGCGTGTCACCGCCGCCTGTTTCTCACCCTCGGCGCGCGTGATCGCCGCTTGTCTTTCGCCTTCGGCCTGTAAGACCAGCGCGCGCCGGTTCCGCTCGGCGGTCATCTGCTTCTCCATCGTGACGCGCACGTCCTCCGGCGGGTTGATATTTTTGACGTCGACGCGCGTCACCTTGACGCCCCATTTATCAGTGGCTTCGTCAAGAATTATCCGCAGCTTCGAGTTGATCTGATCGCGCGAGGAGAGCGTGTGGTCGAGGTCCATCTCGCCCATCACCGCGCGCATACCCGTAATCGTCAATTGCACGATACCGCCGATCAGATCCGTGACCTCATAGACAGCCTTGATCGGATCCGTAACCTGCCAGTAGACAACCGAATCGACGTGGATCGTGACGTTGTCGCGCGTGATCACGGGCTGCGGGGGAAGGTCGATATACTGCTCGCGCAGATCGATCGAGCTGAGGCCGGGGCGCACATTCGTCCAGTAAACGCCACGCGGCTTGTCGATAAAGGGCACGATAACATTGAGGCCGCTGCCCGCTACCCGGCTGAAGCGGCCGAGTCGTTCGATCAGCATCGCCGTCGCCTGCGGGACGATCTTGATCGTCTTCGCCGCCACGATGAGCAGTGAGATGGCGATGAACATCAGGAAAAAAAGAAATAAGCCTCCGCCCATAAATAGCCTCCGTCAGTAGATGAGGGGAAAGCGACGCGCCGCGGCGTCGAAAATCCTCAAGCCGTTAGAACGCCGTCCTGTCAATCAACTTTTTAACTGAAAAGCCCGACTTTAATACTTCCTCACAGCGAGTACATTGAGACTATAACGGATTGTGGGCATC
>JANOGZ010001363.1:0-2635 GCA_031406255.1 Pyrinomonadaceae bacterium
AAGACGAAGCCGCGAAAGTCCGAGACGAAGGGCTGGATGCCGGCGCGAACAGAGATGAAGTCGAAGTTCGCGTTGACATCTTCGACCTTGTACTCGACGAACGCGTCTTCAAGAGAAAAATGCGTGTCGGTACGGTTCGTGCCGCGGCGCGGGTCGGCGTTAATGATGGTCGTTTCGCGCGCATCGAGATAATTGGGCGCACTGAAAGTCGGGGAGAACTTAAACGCCCACTCGCGGGGCTTGAACGTGGTGTCGCCCTTGAACATCTCGAACGTGAACTGGAGGATGTGGTTGACGGCGAGTATTTCCGGTTGACCGAAAAACTCGGCGCTGCCCGGGCGGGCGCTCTGAAGGTTAGATGGCGTCGGAAGGCGTCGTTGTTCGATCGACAACTTGCTGAGGCCCGACAGCACCATGAAAACGTTATTGCCAAAGATAGGATAGTCGCCCTTCAGCAAATTCTGGTTGTAAGGATCGTACCACTTACCCCTCTTGAAGGGCACGTCGCGGCCCCCGGCGATGCTTCCGTAGCGATCGTATTCGGGGAAGGCCACGCGCCAGCGATCACGCACATCGCGGCGGTCAGGCCGCGTCTGCGGATCGGATTCGACGCTCGGGCGTCCGGCGTAGCCGAGCGGTTCTCCCTCGCCGTCGCCGTTTCCGCCATTGGCCATCGCCACGGCCTGGACGGGCAGTTGCGTGTCCTTCTTCGCGTCACTGAGCGGAATGTCGAGCGGCGTATCCTTACCGCCCTCGACGAACACATTCTCAATGTATTCGCCACGCGGCAGGGCGAAATCTCCGAACTTCCCGCCCTTCTCGAACTTCGCCATATATGGCGCCTCGACCTTAATGCGGTAGGCGCCCGCGGAAAGACGCATCGAGTAGGTGCCGTCGGAGCTGGTGCGCGTGCGCGTCGCGTTGCCGGTGATCTGGTTTGTCGCCACCACCACCACGCCGCCGCCAGCCGGCGCGTTAGCTGCGGCGAGAACCCGACCGGTGAGGCGACCCCTACCCTGGCCGAAGGCCGTGGCGGTCGCAAACATTAGCGTCAAGCCAAGAATAAGGCCTGTCCGCGCGAACGATTTAAAGGAAATCTTTATGGGGGACATGGAGAGCCTCGATAAAAATTTGGTTAGCTCTGCTTGAGGTCAAGAAGCGACGCTTAAGCTTTTGTAAGACCGGGAGCGATTCCACACTGGACGAGTGGCGAGTTTCGCCCGATCAGGTAATGCGAGATACTGCCTTTTAGCACAGAAGCGAACGACTGGCAACGAAAATTTTCTACACTCGATGACAACGGTACTAAAATCGTGACGCAACGCAAATAATTTTTTGCAGATCGTCCTCGCTTGCAGAATTGTATCTTGCCGGACGAAGGCAACCGGCTGTAATTAATGAAGATGTCTAAAGGCGAGGAGATGCGTGAAGCATCGCGCCGCGTGTCTAATCTAGAGTAGCCGAAAGAGAGTGCGCGGGCGATTCAGTACGAGACTTTCGCGCGCGGCGAGGTCAATACCTGAGTGCGGCGTCGCGGCCCCGGTGATGAGCATATCAACTGCTCGATTTTAGACGAGACGTGATTATTATTTTTTATCGAATGTCGGCGATTTGTTTTTAAACTTTCGTGGCTATCTCTCATTCGACATGCAATCGCGAGTTTTATTATTGTTCTTCGGCACAGCAAATTGGGTACGCACAAAAACAACCGAAAAAATCATCTTGACTAGATAGAGATTAGTGGTAAATTGTAGCCACTTCGCCATGAAACCCAAGCGCTAGCTTTCGCGCTTCACCAATTCTGTAACGGTTCGCGTCATTCGCGTCTAAAGTGTCCTATGAATAACAAAATCCCCTATCTCCTAACGCGTGTTTTGTTCGCCACCTGCATTGGCTTCATGCTCTTTGCCGGCGGGTTCAATTTCTTAAGCCGCAGTTCGTCGGCTCAGGATACAGCGAGCAGGCCCGTACTGATATCGGAAGCGAATTCCACGCGGGCCATTGCGATCGAGGCCAATTCGGTGCTTAAGGAGCCGTTCACGACGGCACCACGCGGCATCGCCTTCAGTCCTGATGCACGCACGCGCATCCAACTCTTTGCGATGAATCTGGCGCTCGCGCCGGATGAGGGACCAGCGGCCGTCACGGCCGAGGCGCAAGATGGC
The DNA here is from genome assembly GCA_031406255.1 of Pyrinomonadaceae bacterium. GTDB lineage: Bacteria > Acidobacteriota > Blastocatellia > Pyrinomonadales > Pyrinomonadaceae > JANOGZ01. The sequence goes on from JANOGZ010001363.1 coordinate 2,166, forward strand.
GCGGGGCGTATCTATGCCCTGAAGGTCGAGCACGTCAGCCCGCTGGCGGATCAGGAAGCGGTCACTTCCATCACCCTGCGGCTACCTGACGACATCGGTGATGTCGGCGATGTCCTCGTGCGCCTCACTTATAAGGGTGCCAGCAGTAACCGCGTGCGCCTCGGCATCGGTCACGTCGGTGACGGGCTCGCCGACGCCGGGGATGCCGTCCCGACGCCCTTCCGCGGGCCCGTGCCGGGCGCGGCCGCTGCTGCGCCAACGCCTAATACCAATCCGATCACAGCCGGGGCGCTGACCGCCGATGACGTGCGGACGATCATCGCTCAGGGAGTGTCAGCCGCCGTCGCCATGAACCGTGCGGTGACGATCGCGGTCACCGACCGCGAGGGCAACGTCCGCGGCATCTTCCGGATGACCGGAGCGCCGTTAACGACACGGGTCACCGGGGGCGGAAAAGGGGGATTAGAGGG
>JANOGZ010000043.1:0-2840 GCA_031406255.1 Pyrinomonadaceae bacterium
AGAGCCGTTCACTGCCCTCGTCATTATGATGCGCCGCTGGGGTGGGAGACGGATCGTCTTGCAAACACGCCAGGCAGGTTCACTGAGGCACGCGCTCCCGCGCCCCTGGTGGGGTTGCGCCGAACTGCGTTGACAACCTCGCAAACGCGCCCATAAAATCTTTCCCGAACTTCCTCGCATTTGAAAAATTACTGTGCCGCGAGACAATCAACCCGTCACCATTGATACCATACGCGCGACGCACAGGGCACGACGCAGCGCTATTCGCGCACGCCTCGCCGAGTTTCAAGACGTGTGGCAGCAACGCTCCGACGAGCGTCTGTGGGAAGAGCTGGTCTTCTGTATTTTCACCGCTGGCGCCTCGGCGCGCATGGGTCTGCGCGCGGTTGAGGCGGTGAGACCGCTGCTCCGCAACGGCGCGCATGAAGAGCTGGCGCGCGCGCTGCGCGGCGTGCATCGATACCCGGTGGCGCGCTCCGGCTATATCATCACGACCCGCGACTATTTGAATCGTGAGTACGGAATGCGTCTTTATGAGCGGCTGGCAAGCTTCGCTGACCCGCTGGAGCGCCGCGACTGGCTCGCGCGCGAGCGATGTATTAAAGGGCTCGGTTATAAGGAGGCGAGCCACTTTTTGCGCAATGTCGGGTTTTGCGGATATGCGATCCTTGATAAACATATCTTACGCAGTCTGGCCGAGCTGGGCATCATCGAATCACCGCAGCCGCCGGCGACGCGCGCCAGGTATTTGACCGTCGAAGAACGGCTGCGACGTTTCGCGCGCGATGTCGGTATAGATTTTGATGAGCTTGATCTGGTACTGTGGTCTGTCAGGACGGGAGAGATACTCAAATGACAATCCGCGATTTTTGATTTGCGATGTGCGGTGGTGAGGAGAGGAAATTATTTACAAGTCCTCTGCTGAGCGCAAAGCGAAAGTCATAAATCAGAAACTTCCCCATGCAGTGGAGTTCCCCAATGAAGAAAGAATATCGCCGGGCGGCCCGAAGTTTGGCCGCCGTCGCCATTTGCATCTTTCTCGGCGGCGCCGTGACGCACACGCCGCTGGCGGCAAAAGGGGGAGATAAGCATCGTGAGCGTGCCGAGCGCGCGCTGCGTGAAGGCGAGTTCGAACTTGCCGAGAAGATATATCGTGAGATGCTGGCGCAGAACGCGCGCGATATGGCGGCGCGGCTCGGGCTGAGCTTTGCGCTTCTCAAACAGCGAAACTATCAGGATGCGTATGATGCGGCGGCGCGCGTGATCTCCCTCGAGCCGATGTCGGCCCGCGCGCATGCGCTGCTCGGCGCGGCGCTGCTCGGCGGCGGTGATTTTCGTCTGTCAGTCGAAGAGTTCCGCACCGCCCTCAGTATCAAAGACGACGAAGCGTTAGCCGTCGCCGGCCTGGCGATGATTGATTTTTATGAGAACCGGGTGACGGCGAGCGTCACGGGGATGCGCCGCGCCGTCTACCTCGATCCGAATGAGCCCGATTATCATTTCAACCTCGGACAGGTCACGGCCCGCTCCGAACGCTACGCGGAAGCGGCCGATGCCTACGAACGCTTCCTGCGGATCGCGCCGCGCACTGATGCCGATCGCCGCGCGCGCATTCGCGGCATCATAGATTTCCTGCGCTATCTCGGGACACAACGCGGGCTCTTTAACGTGTCGGGCCCGTCGCGCGTTGAGGTTCCTTTCGAGCTCGTCAACAGCCGGCCGGTTGTTCAGGTGCGCATCAACGGTGAGAAAGAACCCATGCGGTTCGTGATCGACACCGGGTCCGGGATGTGCGTCCTCTCGGCGGGGGCGGCGAAGCGGTTTGGCGTCAGGCCCGTCGCGCGCGGCGGGATGGCGCGCGCCGTCGGTGGCGGAGGCCGCTTCGACATCATTTACGGCTTTCTCTCGGCGCTCAATCTGGGCGACGCGCGGATCGAAAATGTTCCGATTTACATTCGTGAATTCTTCAATGAAAAGGATCCGATCGATGGTTACATCGGGCTCTCCATAGTGTCGAAATACATCACCTCGATCGACTATGGGACGCGCGGTATGACGCTGCTCCGAGAAGGCGCGCGCGCTGTGGAAGCAGCGGCGCCGCCCGACGGGATAGAACTTCCGATCCGGACGACCTCAAGCGGCTTCTGGAGCGGCGAGATACGCGTTGACGGGGTGAGCAAGCCGCTCAACTTTATCATTGATACCGGCGCGACCATTTCCGTCGTCTCCGAAAATCTTATGTCCCGCGAAGAACTGGGACGTTTCGCGCAGGAGGCGCGCTTGAGGGTTTATGGCGCGGCCGGCATCGCGGAAGATGTCCGGACGCTTCTCTTACCCAGTGTGATGCTCGGCTCGCACGTGCGATCCAATGTCACGGCAGCCGTGCTCGACCTTGATCCGATCAATGAGACCGCCGGATTCGAGCAGACCGGTATCATCGGCGGAAATGTCTTGCGCCACTTTCGCGTCACTTTCGACTTCGGACGCGCGATCCTTCGTCTCGAACCGCTCGTTCCTGTTCCGGCGCCGGCCGGGACGGCGATGCGCTCCTGGTCCGAGTCGGCAAGGCGAGCATGAAACAGAGTATTTATCTGGAGACCTCAGTCGTCGGCGCTTACCTGGATAACGGTGAGCCGTTTCGTCGCGACCTGACGATACGCTGGTGGGAGCATGAGATGTCGGACCGCGACCCGAATCGGCCCCGATGGTTTCCCGAATTACACCCTGAGCGCGCGCCGCATGGTGCACTATCCCGACGACGATACGACGCACCTCGAGGCGCCGAAACTCGTGAATTTCGGCACCGCCAACTCAACCATGACGTCGAAAACCGCTATGCT
>JANOGZ010000056.1:0-1452 GCA_031406255.1 Pyrinomonadaceae bacterium
TGTTGTTTGGCATTATTCAGGTCTAATAAGATAACGCTCAGTACAGGACAAAAATTGATCTTTGAAACTGCATAAAAGGCCACTGTGCCGCTATCCTTGACAAGATTTGTCGCCAAACATTTCTTGAAAGGACACGTGCACAATGGCCGACATTCGCCTCTTGGAGCGAACGCTTGGTGAAAATGTAACTTGGAATAAAGCTCGTCGCAACTTTTTGGCGAAGTTCATCATCGCTCTTATTCAAGTCAAGACCGTCTCTCTGGTGCAAATTTCTGCGGTGATCAGCGGGCGCGCCAAACCTGATTCGCATTATAAGCGATGCCAACGCTTCCTTCGTTTCTTCGATCTGCCGTTTGCTGAGATCGCCTGGCTTGTCGTCAAACTGCTGGGCCTCCCGGCCCCGTTCATCATCTCTATTGACCGCACCGATTGGTATTTGGGTGAAACTCCTTTGAATATCTTGATGCTGAGTTTGGTCTATCAAGGCGTGGCTTTCCCGCTCTTGTGGACGGTGTTGGAGAAGAAAGGTTGTTCCCACACGGCGGAGAGAATCCAATTGTTGGAAAAGTATCTGGAGCTTTTTGGCAAAGATTCCCTTTCGTTTGTGACGGCAGACCGCGAATTTATTGGCCGCGACTGGTTTCGTTATTTGCGGCGAGAGCGACTGCCGTTTCGCCTGCGCATCAGAGAGAATCTGAAAGTCACGAATGCTCGCCGCAGCAAAGTAGTGTCTGCCAAGAATCTGTTTCGCACACAAAAAGCTGGCGTTGGAGTTTTGCTCTGTGGACAGAGAAAGGTCTTGGGAGAAGAGGTATCGTTGATGGGGATGCGCACCCCAGAGGGTGAATACGTGATTGTCGCAAGCAGCGATGAAACTGAAGAGATACTGCGCGACTATGCCTTGAGATGGAAGATAGAAAACTTGTTTGGTTGCTTGAAGTCGCGGGGCTTTTGTTTGGAAGAAACACATGTCACCGAGCGTGAGAGACTTGAGAAACTTTTGGCCCTGCTGACAGTGGCTTTTTGTTGGGCGTACATTGCGGGTGAATGGTTGGCACGCAGCAACCCTATCAAAATAAAGAAACATGGTCGGCTGGCGAAGAGTATCTTCCGTCATGGCTTTGATTACGTACGGCGGATATTATGCAATCAGGACTGCCTGACCAAACGCTTTGATTTCATTAGACTTTGTAACCTTTTGTCATGTACTTAGAGCTCCGTGTTTTTATTGAGCACGTAATCAGATGCACTGCGGAATTGAGCGTCGAGTTGCGCTAATTTCTCTTCGAGGCTGAGGATCAACAATTCTTCAGGAGATACGCTCAGGCGCTCGGCAGCTTCTTCAAGCTTCGTTGCTGTTGGCTCAGGCAGATTTAGCTCTAGTGTCTTCATGTGGGTAATGTACCATCAATACTGAGTGTATTTCCACACTCGACCCGTCTGCCTAACGCT
>JANOGZ010000869.1:0-6493 GCA_031406255.1 Pyrinomonadaceae bacterium
CCGCGCTCACCGGGACGTTTCACCCGCGACACTTTTTTGAAGCCGTCTATCTGATCTGCGCCGGCTTCGTCTGCGCCGAATGGGCGATGCGCTCGCTCCGCCGCCGGATGGTCGCCTGATTCGCACCGGATCCGCGCCGACCGGGGCGTCGCCTGCGGAATTTACAAATACCCGCTCATCGGTCATCATCGCGGGGCGCTCCCGTCCCTGAAACTTATGACATCTACCAAACACCAACCCGCGAACCACCCGCAGACCAAACTCGAACGCCTCCGCGACCGCATCAGTCGCGCCGAAGAGGGCGGCGGCCGGGAGCGCATCGCACGGCAGCACGCCACCGGTAAATTGACCGCCCGCGAACGCGTCGAGTTTTTTCTCGACGACGGCACCTTTGAAGAATTCGATAAACTGGTCGTCCACCGCTCGCGCGATTTCGGTCTCGAGCGCCAGCAGTATCCGGGCGATGGCGTCATCACCGGTCACGGGCTCGTCGATGGCCGCCGCGTCTTCGTCTTCGCACAGGATTTTACGGTCTTCGGCGGCTCGCTCTCGGAAACCCACGCCGCGAAGATCTGCAAGGTGATGGATCTGGCGCTGAAGGTCGGCGCGCCCGTCGTCGGTCTCAACGATTCGGGCGGCGCGCGGATCCAGGAAGGCGTCGTCAGCCTCGGTGGCTATGCCGACATTTTTCTACGCAATACGCTCGCTTCGGGCGTGGTACCGCAGATCAGTTGCATCATGGGGCCGTGCGCTGGCGGCGCCGTCTATAGTCCGGCGATCACCGATTTCAATGTGATGGTCAAGCACACTTCATATATGTTCATCACCGGCCCCGACGTGATCCGCACCGTCACGCATGAGGATGTGACGAAGGAAGAACTCGGCGGCGCCGAGACGCATAACAGCACTTCCGGGGTCGCCCATTTCGCCGCCGAGACTGATCAGCATGCGCTGCAAATCGTGCGCGAGATACTTTCTTTCATTCCATCGAATAATATGGAAGAGCCGCCGCGCGTCCCGGCGACCGATTCGATCGAACGAACGGAAGAGAAACTCAATACGATCATTCCGGAAGCCGCCAACCAGCCTTATGACATCCGCGATTGTATCCACGCCGTAGTCGACGACCGCTATTTCTTCGAAGTTCACGCGCTCTACGCCCAGAATATCGTCGTCGGGTTCAGCCGGCTCGACGGCCGCAGCGTCGGTATCGTCGCCAACCAGCCGGCATATCTGGCCGGCGTGCTCGACATCGACGCTTCCGTCAAAGCGGCGCGCTTCGTCCGCTTCTGTGACTGCTTCAATATCCCGTTGGTCGTCTTCGAGGACGTTCCGGGTTTCCTGCCTGGCGTCCAGCAGGAACATGGCGGCATTATCCGCCACGGCGCGAAGCTGCTCTATGCTTTCGCCGAGGCGACCGTCCCCAAAGTCACCGTCATTACGCGCAAAGCCTATGGCGGGGCCTACTGCGTTATGGCCTCGAAGCACATCCGGACGGATATCAACTTCGCGTGGCCGACGGCCGAGATCGCCGTGATGGGCGCTGAAGGGGCCGTCGGCGTCCTCTACCGGCGTGAGATCAATGGGGCCGAGGATCAAGAGACGGCGCGGCGCTCTCGTATCACAGAATTTGAGGAGAAATTCGCCAACCCTTACATTGCCGCCGAGCACGGCTTTATTGATGAAATAATTGAGCCGGCCGAGACGCGCCCGAAATTAATTCGCGCGCTCGCGCTCCTCGAAAATAAACGCGACACAAATCCGCCGAAGAAGCACGGCAATATTCCGCTTTAAACCTGTCCTTCTATGACCGGAAAAGCTTCACGGGCAGCGCAGAGAAATCTGCGCTGCCCGTGAAACTCGATCTGAAAACTTCCCCTGCCCGTCGCCTACGCGGCGCGCTGTTGCGTGACTGGCTTCTCGCGCAGGACCTCGAGCGCTTTTTTGAGCTGAATATCCTCGGGTTGCATCTTCGGCGAGGCGGCCTCGGGCGCGACCTCGCGCTTGTCAGTCGAGGGGCTCGGCCGGGCGACGGGGTCGTCGTCATTGCCGGTCAGGTCGTCCGGGTCAACCGCCTCGGCCAGTTCGGGTCGCTTCACCTCCACCGATGGCGCGATGCCGGTGCCGAGGAAGGGCTTGCCGCTTGCCGAAGCCCATTTGATGGTCGTCAGGAGCAATCCGTCGCCGCCGCGCAGCGTGAATAACTGCTGCTCGGCTCCCGCGCCGAAACTCTTCTCCCCGATCACCTCGCCGCGCTTGCGCTCGATCAGGGCGGCGGCCACGACCTCCGCCGCGCCGGCCGTCCCGCGATCAATCAGCGCCGCGACGGGTCCATCGAAGATAGCTTCCTTCGGCTCGGCACTGAGCGTGCGGAGCGTCTTGTTGCCGCGCCCGATGGTCTGCGCCAGTGCCCCCTCGCCGATAAAGAGATTGGCGACACGCACCGCTTCCGTCAGTGAACCGCCGGCGACGCTCCGCAAGTCGAGCACGAGTTTCTGTGCTCCCTGCTTCTGTAACTCCTGGACGCGCGCACGCACATCAGCCGCTTCGCCCTCGGCGAGGCTGTTGATGCGGATCACGCCGATGCGGCCTGCTTCCAGACGTGCTTCCGCCCCCGGAATCTGGACCGATCCGCGCCGTACCGTCAGCACCAGCGGTCGCGTCCCGGCGCGCAAGATGCGCAGCTTGACCTCTGTCCCGGGCGCGCCATTGAGTAACTGCCGCGCGTCATAGAGCGAGATGTCACGCGTCGCCTTGTTGTCGATGTACTCGATGATATCGCCCGCCAGCACGCCCGCCCCCTCAGCCGGGCCGCGCTTGACCGGGGCGATCACATAGAGATACGAGGCCACTTGCGACAGCTCCGCGCCGATACCGGCCTGCGCTCTCTCTTCGCCCGGGCGATACTGTCGGACCTGCTCGGCCGTTAAATATGTCGAATAAGGATCGAGCCCGTAGGCGAGCCCGCGCATCGCTCCGGCCCGTACCTTCGTCAGATCCGGCTCATCCACGTAATCCTGCTGGATGTGTTGCAGCACGCTTTCAAAAATACGCAACTGCGCGCCCGGGTCGTTCTGCTGCTGCGCGCGCGTCGAGATCCACCCGCCGACCACCGCATATAAAGCGAGCGTGGCAGAGAAAACGACCAGGAGGAATTTACTGCGAAATGTCATTAATTCACCTCAAGCACATAATAATGCACGGAATAATGCGCGGACAATTAAGGTCTTTTATCGTGCGCGCCGCATCCTTACCTGACGTCTTCGGCGCGCCCTTAAGCGGATCATACAGTAGCCGACGGAAGACGCGCAAGACCGGCTTGTGTTGGCATGCTTCTGACGGTTTGCGTTATACTTCCTGATTAAGCGCACGTAACGCCTTAACTCGATTGCTGGAAACAAACATCACGCCAAAGGATGATCATCTCGAGACGCGGACTGCCGGCGTCGGTCGTGTGCTGGCGCTTGATCTCGGCGCGCGGCGCGTCGGCGTTGCCGTCTCGGACGAATTGCATCTGAGCGTCCGCCCGCTGCCCCCGCTCTATCGCACCAACTGGAAACATCTCGTCCGCGCCGTGGCGGCGTTACGCGAACGCTTTGACGCACAAATCATCATCATTGGTTTGCCGCTCCGCCTCGATGGAACAGCAGGCGACGCGGCCCTGGAAGCGCGCCGCGTGGCGCATAATCTCTCGCTCTCGCTCGACGTGCCGGTTCTTTTGCAGGACGAGCGGCTCACCTCGCAGGCCGCCGCCGAGGCCCTCCGCGCAGCCGGCTTCGCCGGTAAGGACATCTCCGCGCGCATCGACAGCGAGGCCGCGGCTCTGATCCTGCGGGATTTCATTTCACAAAGGGAGGCCAGCAGCCGCGACGAGGACAGCTAGCCAGAGTTTGTACTCTTGTTTCTCGCCGCCATCCGCGACCGCTTATGAAACGACTTGGTATCTTGCTGCTGTTTATTGTTCTCGCCATGATCATCGGCGGCGGTTTCATCTTCTGGACTTACCGCGAACTGAAAACCCCCAGAACCCATGCCTACGCCTCCCAGTACATCGAAGTTCCGCGTGGTTCGACACCCGACGAAATCGTCGCCCGCCTGGCGACCCTGGGCGTTATCGGACGCTCATGGCCGCTGCGCCTCTACATTCGCGCGGCCGGCGCTGGTTCGCGCCTGAAAGCCGGAGAATACCGCTTCCCTTCACCGATCACGCCGCTCACGGTGATCCGCAAGCTCGAAGAAGGAGAACAACGTCTCAGCCGCTTTACGGTCATCGAGGGCTGGACGCGCTGGGATATCGCCGCGGCGCTGGCGCGCATCCCCGAACTTAACCTCGCGGGCACGGACGAGGCGCTCGCGCTCATGAACGATACGAGCGACATCCGCGATCTCGATCCGCGGGCGACCAACCTCGAAGGCTATCTCTATCCGGATACCTACAGTTTTCCTCCCGCGACGAAAGCGCCCGAGATGATTGCGACGATGGTTCGACGTTTTCGTCAGGTGTGGAAAGATGGCCTGGCCGAGCGCTCGCGCAGCCTGAATCGAGATATGCGTGAGATCGTGACCATCGCGTCGCTGATCGAAACCGAGGCCAAGCTCTCTGATGAACGCCCGCTCGTCTCCTCCGTGATTTATAATCGTCTGAAATTAGATATCCCGCTCGGTATCGATTCGACCGTGATCTACGCCTCGAAGCTGGCCGGCAAGTGGAAAAACGACGGCAAGGTTTACCAGAGCGACCTTGATCGCGCGTCGCCCTACAATACGCGCCGAGTTCGTGGTTTACCCCCCGGCCCCGTCGCCTCGCCGAGCGTGCGTTCTCTGACCGCCGCACTCAATCCGGCCGCGACCGATTATCTCTATTATGTGCGTAACCCCGACCGCGCCGACGGCGCCCACAACTTTTACAGTAACGAGTCGGATTTTCAACGCGGCGTCCAGGCCCTGCGTGACTGGGAACGCGCGCGTGATGCGCGTCTCGCCGAATCCCCCCCGGTCGATGGTCATCAATAATCAAAGAAGATGCCTGTCGCTTAATCGTAAATATCATTCACCGCGGCGGCCCCTTTCGCCCGCACCACTCTTGAATTCGCCACCCGCTTGCTTTATCCTCCCAATCGTCATGGCCGAACGCGTGCACGGGTTATCTAACATGGGTCTCGAATCAGTAACGGAAGGCATCATACGATGAAGACGGCACTCACGGTTTTGTTCCTCATCTTAGTGGCGACGGCCACGGCCCGCGCCCAGGGTAAGGGCGTCGATCAGCAAAATGATCGGATCCGCGATGGCAGCACCAATCGTGCGCCCGCCAATAATGGCGGTAAGCAGGATACGGGCACCGGGCGCGGCATTGATTTTGGTCGCGGCCGGACGCAGGCTCCGCCACCTGTCCCCAATCCGTACCGCCTGGCGGCGCGACGCGATGCGGTCGTCCAGGCCGTTCAGGAATTAATGCGTGACCGTAATCTGATTCTCGACACGGCCGTCTCTAAACCGGATGAGGGAATTCTGGTCAGCCAGCCCTACACGTTCATCAAGGGCGCGGTCGTCGCGCAGTCCGAATTGAATCGCTTCGCCGAAGTTCCCGAAGCGCGCGGACGCGGCTGGACCCGCGGGCGGTACACGATCTTCGTCGAAGTGCAGCCGCTGGACGGTATCACCACCAACGTCGCGGTCAATGCACGCATCGAGGGGCGAACGGATGGAGCTTCCGGGGCCGAGTGGATTACGCTGCAGAGCAGCGGTGCGGCCGAGGAGGAATTCTTGATCGCTCTGGTCGAAAAAGTGACGGGCGGCCCTCCGCCCGGGCGTGAGCAGTAGTAGAAGTGAGTGCCCCGGACTCAACAAGAGAATTCACTGCCAATCGCTTTGTGCTTTAAAGTCAGCATTTTGTCTCCCGTATCCTCATAAATTAGTTTAGCTGGAAGAAATTCATGTCACCCACCTCTGGCGTGCGCGATGGCGCAGAAAACGGCGGCCTTTTTGACCCGGACCGGGACACGCAGTCGTCTGCCATCAAAATCGCCGCCGTGGTCTGCGCCCTGTTACTCTCCGTCGGTCTCCTTGCCGGCTATGCGATTTTGCGTCAGAGATATATGAAAAGCACTGCCGAGGCTTCGCAGGAGAAGCGGCACCAGGAGGAAGACAGCGCTCCGGCCGAGGCGCAAATATACGAAGATGAAGCGTTATTGCGCGGGCCGCAGGCGATCCTTGGTGGCACTGTCCACAATATCACCGAGCAGAAACTGGAAGGCCTCATGATTGAGCTTGAGCTCAGACGCCGCGGCAGCAAAGAGATGGTATCGCGTCTGGTCGAGATCGTGCCGCGTGATCTCTCGCCGGGCGAGCAGGGACGCTATACCCTCTCTCTTCCGTCGCGTGAGTGGAGCGGCGCACGTCTCCTGCACCTGCGCAGCAGCAGCGGGGCGCATCAACGTGACATCGCCTTCAAGTCGGCCCCGGGCGCGCGCCGCCCGCCCGAACGGGCACC
>JANOGZ010000168.1:0-4103 GCA_031406255.1 Pyrinomonadaceae bacterium
CAAAGCTGATGGAATTCATCTCTTTCGAGAGAAGATGTTGCCAGTTTCTGACCTTTGAGCTTGTTTTTGAACCTGGAGAGGGGCCGATCTGGTTGCGCTTGAGAGGTGCGGACGGCGTTAAGCAATTCATCAGAGATGGCCTGAATATTGACCTCACGCCATAACACACGTGGACGGGCGGAGGCCGCTTTCAGGCATCGACGGTAAGCGGCCTCCGCTCATCAATCTACCCCGGCATACAATTTATGACCACGCTTTATTGTGCGCAGTGGGTGCTGCCGATAGCTTCCCGGCCGCTTGCCGGTGGGGCGGTGGCCGTCGAGGGAGAGCGCATCGCCGGCGTCGGCGCGCGCGCGGCCCTGACGGCGAGGTTCCCGGAAGCGCGCCTCTGTGATTTCGGTGAAGCGGCGCTTCTGCCGGGCCTCATCAATTGCCATACGCACCTCGAACTGACGGCGCTGCGCGGCTTTCTCGAACCCGAGGAAGGAGATTTCTTTGCGTGGCTGAGGAAGCTAACCGTCGCGCGGCTCGAACGTCTGACGGCGGATGATCTCCGCGTCTCCGCCACCTGGGGAGCGATTGAAGCGGCGCGCGCCGGCGTGACAGGCGTCGGTGACGCCAGCGATAGCGCGTGCGCCGCGCTGGCGGCGCTCGATGAGGTGGGACTGCGCGGTATCGTTTACCAGGAGGTTTTTGGCCCTGACGCGCGATCAGCTCGTGAGCAGTTTGAAAAGCTCCGGGAAAAGGTCTCACCGCTGCGCGAGCGCGAAAACGCGCGCGTGCGCGCCGGCGTTTCGCCGCACGCGCCTTACACCGTCAGCGCACCGCTCCTCGAACTGGTGACCGACTATGCCCTTGCCGAAAATTTACCGATGATGATGCACGCCGCGGAATCCGCCGCTGAAACGCTCCTGCTACGTGAGGGGCGGGGGCCATTCGCCGAGGGTCTGGCGCGGCGCGCGATAGAATGGCGGACGCCCGGCAGTTCGACGATACAATACCTCGACGCGCTGGGTGTGCTGGAGGCGAGACCGCTGCTGGCTCATTGCATAACGGTGGATGAGCGTGACGTGGAGACGATCAGGAAACGACGCGCGCGGATCGCCCACTGCCCGAAATCAAACGCCAAGCTCGGCCACGGTCGCGCGCGGCTGGCGGCCTTTATCGCGAGTGGCCTCACGGTCGGCCTCGGCAGCGATTCGGTGGCGAGCAATAATACCTGTGACATGCTGGAAGAAGCGCGCTTCGCGACGCTCCTTTCGCGCGCGGGTGGCGACGAAGTCGGCCGGCGCGGAATGGTGACGGCCGGCGATGCGCTCTTTCTCGCGACGCATGGCGGCGCGCAGGCGCTCGGCCAGGAAGGCCAAACGGGCGCGCTCGTCGAGAACTCTCAGGCGGATCTGACGGTCGTTTCGCTCGCCGGCGCGCACCAGCTTCCCGTGCATGATCCGGTGAGCGCGCTCATCTTCGCTTCTTCCGGGCGCGACGTGTTGCTGACCGTGGTGGCGGGACGCGAAGTATATCGCGATGGGCGAGTCATGACGGTTGACGAAGATTATTTCGGCGCGCGTATGAAGGAGATCGCCGATAAGCTGCGTTTTTAGATTTGTCGCTCTTGATGGGGGTGGGCGCTTCTTTTCTCATCCCACACTGGTTGTCAGAGATCGAAGATCATATGAATGTGCTCGTGCTCAACTGCGGTAGCTCTTCCGTAAAGTTTCAGCTGATTGCCACCGACCTCGACCGGATCGCTGGTAATAGCGACGTGCGGCTCGCGCGCGGCGCGATCGAACGGATCGGCGGAGAGGCCATCATCACGCTTCATGCCGAAGGGCGTCCGCCGCAGCGTTCAACCGCACCGTTGCGTGATACGCGCGCCGTCGTCGAGCTTATCATTCGCTGGGCCTGCTCGGAGAATTCCGAGATCCGTGATGTCCGCAGCGTCGCCGACGTTCATGCGGTCGGCCACCGCGTCGTGCACGGTGGCGAACGATTCACACATTCGGTATTGATTACCGATGAAGTGCTGCATGGTATAGAAGATTGCATCGACCTCGCGCCGCTGCACAATCCGGCGAATGTGAAGGGAATCATGGCGGCGCGCGAGGTGTTCGGCGCGGGGCTGCCGCAGGCCGCGGTGTTCGACACGGCCTTTCATCAGACGCTGCCGGAGCAGGCTTATCTCTACGCACTGCCCTATCAACTCTACCGCCGGCATCGCATCCGCCGCTACGGCTTTCACGGCACCTCGCACCGCTATGTCGCTTACCGCTATCGCCAGCTCCGTGGCATCCCGCGGGAGCAGACTAATATCATCACGCTGCATCTGGGCAATGGGTGTTCGGCGGCGGCCATCCAGCGGGGTGATTCGATCGACACTTCGATGGGCCTGACGCCGCTCGAAGGGCTCGTGATGGGTACGCGCGCGGGCGATATTGACCCGGCCATCGTTGATTTTATCGCCGCCAAAGAGGGCCTCTCGGCGCAGGAGGTGGAGACCCTTTTGAACAAACAATCGGGCCTCATCGGCATCTCCGGCCTCACCAACGACATGCGCGAATTGCTGGCTGAAGCTCATGAAAACAGCGACCGGCGCGCGTTGCTCGCGATCGAGATCTTCTGCTATCGCGCGCGAAAATATATCGGCGCTTACCTGGCGGCGATGAACGGCGCGGAGGCGGTCGTCTTTACCGGCGGCATCGGCGAAAACTCCGCGGAGATACGCGCGCGCATCTGCAGCGGTCTCGCCTGGGCGGGCCTGGAGCTGGACGCGGAACGGAATGAAGGGCGGACGAGCGGCGGCGAGGGCCTGATCAGCCGCGACTCGGCGCGGTTGGCCGCCTACGTGATCCCGACCGATGAAGAACTCCTGATCGCACGCGATACCGTTCGCTGTGTGCACGGCGCGCCGCAGCGTTACTGACACCCCTCTCGGTGGTCGCTCGTGGCGTGCTATGTGCTAAAAGCCGATTTTAAGTCCGGACGTGCAACTCGACGGCGCCGGGGGCGTTCTTAAGTAATAGCGGACGCGCGGCTGATCCGGACTTGAAAAGTCGTCCCCGCCATTAACCGCATGAAAATTTAAGGAGCAGAGGGTTCTAATGTTAAAAATAAAGATCAGCTTCCTCGTGATGGCGCTGTTGATGTTGAATAGCGTGGGAACAGCGGCCTGCGCGATAGAGCAGAGCGAAAGATCACAAAACACCAAGCGAACGAAGAATAAAAACGCGCCCGCGAAACCGACGCCCGCGCCCGCCGGGGAGACCGATGTGAAACAGGACGAAATCAAGGTGCTTGCCGAAGGCACACAGAGTCGCATGAACGACGCTTTCGTTGCCGTGGCGCGTGATCCGGCGACGTATGCCGCGCTCAAGAGCGCGCTGGCCGCCAGTTTGCCGGAGATGGGCGGGGATTTCTTCAAATCACACGCGGTAGTCGCGGCTTTTCTCGGACAGCGGAACACGGGCGGCTACGGCGTCGCCGTCACACGCACGGGCGAAGGCGGCATCCGCATCTCCGAGAAGAGGCCGCCGAAAGACGCGATGGTCACGCAGGCCTTCACCACGCCGTTTCAGGTCGTCTCCATCCCGGTCGGCGAGCAGGCGCGGTTTAATCTTGAGATGGATAATCTATGGAAAGAAGCGATGCGTCCCTACCGGATAAATGAGGGCACGTTTGAAATGACGGGCGGCATCGCCGGGCGCAGAGAGCAGTTTCAGCTGGGGGGCGATATCCGCATCGCACAGTATGGCAATCTCGTCACCTTCGCTTTCGAGTTGAAGGGCACCGGCGGAGCTGCGGAACGCCTTGTGCCGGGCAAGGAACGCCTTCTGCCGGGCGTGGCGACCGGAGTGAAGGAAGGAGATGGTCGTGTCCGCATCGCCCGCCTCGACGCCGGCTCGCTCGTCGAGGAGCCAAACGATGGGCTTCGCGCCACCGGGCAGTTGAGGGACAATGAAAGTAAGCTCTCGCTCACCTTCGAGCCACTGCCCTCAAGCATCGCTGATGGCTTCAGCGGGGCGGGCAGACTGGAAGCGGTCGCGACCGCGCCGCCGAAGAAGAGAAAGCCGGCCGAAGCAGATGTGATGTAGTCGGCGGGCAAG
>JANOGZ010000175.1:0-2220 GCA_031406255.1 Pyrinomonadaceae bacterium
GCCGTTATGAGTAATCAGCCAAAGCGCTTCTACGAGTTCGGCCCTTTTCGCCTCGATCCCGAAAAGCAACGCTTGCTGCGCGATGGCGAGCCGGTGCCCTTGACTCCGAAGGCGTTGGCGACGCTTCTGGTGCTGATCAAAAACAGGGGTCAGGTAGTTGAGAAGGACTATTTGATGGAAGCGGTGTGGCCCGACACGTTCGTCGAAGAGGGCGTGCTGTCGGTCAACATCAACGCGCTACGCAAAGCGCTGGACGAGACGGTTGAAAAGCTACAATACATCGAGACAATTCCACGCCGAGGCTACCGCTTCGTCGCCACCGTGCGGGAGGTGCCGGATGAGAGCGCAGCCGTGGCCGGAAAGCACACCCGCTCACTGATCATCACCCGAGAAGTGGAAGACACGGCCCGCCAGGTTACTGCCCCTCCTGACATCTCTGCGCCCAGCGATACCAGGATTCAGGCGAAAGGTCGGCCGAGCCTGCACGAGGCCGTCAGATCAATTGCGGTCCTTCCATTCAAATCATTGAGCACAGATGATGAGGATGAATATCTCGGGCTCGGGATGGCAGATGCTTTGATCACGAGGCTCAGCAATATCAAGCAGATCGTCGTCCGCCCGACCAGCGCCGTGCGCAAGTACACGACCCTCACGCTAAACCCGGTCGTCGCCGGTCGTGAACTCCATGTTGAGTCAGTGCTTGACGGAAACATACAGCGGTCGGACGACCGGATTCGCCTGACGGTGCAACTCGTCAGCGTCGAGGACGAAGCGCTGTTGTGGGCCGAGCGCTTTGATGCGAAGTTCACAGACATCTTCGCCGTCGAGGACTCGATCTCCGAGCAGGTCGTCAGAGCGCTGATGCTGCAACTGTCCAGCGAGGAGCGGAGGCTGCTGACCAAACGCTACACCGATAATACCGAGGCGTATCAGCTCTATCTGAAAGGCCGCTACTTCTGGAACAAGCGGACCGCCGAGGGGTTCAAGAAAGGGATGGGGTATTTCCAGCAGGCGATCGATGTGGACCCAAACTACGCGCTGGCCTACTCGGGTTTGGCCGACTGCTACGGGATGCTCAGCTGGTGGAGAATCCTTTCGCCAAACGAGGGCTACTCAATCGCCAGGGCGGCGGCCGTCGCGGCCCTCGAGATAGATGACACGCTCGCCGAAGCGCACACCTCCTCGGGACTGGTGAAAGTGGCCGGCGACTTCGATTTGGTGGGCGCCGGCAGTGAATTCGAGCGCGCCATCGAACTCAACCCTCGGTATACGCTGGCCAGTTACTGGTTCGGCGCGTGTTTGATCGCGATGGGGCGAGCGGATGAATCCATCGCCGAAATGAAACGAGGTCTGGAGATCGAACCGCTCTCGCTGAACTTAAACGCGGGACTGGGAGCTATTTTTTACTACGCACGGCAGTATGACCAAAGCGTCGAACAATTTCGCAAAACGCTCGAGATGGAACCAAATTTCACCATCGCGCACGTCGGACTCGGGTGGGCATATGAGCAAAAGAAGATGTATGAGGAAGGCATCGCCGAGCTGCAAAAGGCGGTCGACCTGTCGAGTGGCATTGCGATGATAAAGGCGCAACTCGGGCACGCCTATGCGGTGTCTGGGAAGCGAGGCGCGGCGCGCGAAGTGCTCGACGAGTTGAAGGAGACCGCCACGCGAAGGTATGTCTCGCCCTATGACGTGGCGACGATCTATGCGGGACTAGGGGAGAAAGACGAGGCGCTCGATCAGCTTGCAAAAGCTTATGAGGAGCGCTCCGGCTGGTTTGTTGTCCTACGAGAAGAACCGAAGTTCGACAGCCTTCGCTCAGACCCGAGGTTCCAAGAACTGCTGCGGCGCGTCGGACTCGCGCCGTGAGCGATGCTAAACGGTAAGAGATTGACTCACGTCGGAGGTCGCGGGTTCGAGTCCCGCCGGCTCCGTCACTATCAAGGGTAAGCGCCTGTGTCTTTTTAGATGCAGGCGTTTACTTTTAGCGCGAAGTGCAGCCGCTCACAGAGACCTTCAGCTACTGCCGGAACTTGAGGCTTGACGCGAAGCGACTAATGAATAGATAAAGAGGGCAGTGGCTCCCTTGCTTCACCTGTGCCAGAGTGTGTTGCTTTAACAGGCTTTGAAGCGCTCTCCACGTCATTTCATTTTCAGCAGCCGTGTGCCACCTTTTCATTCAATCCGTGATGCGGGTGAGTTGAGTATGTTTATGCC
>JANOGZ010000205.1:0-11639 GCA_031406255.1 Pyrinomonadaceae bacterium
ATGATCGGGCAGGGCACCGCCGCGCGATCGATCAAGCTGGACCTGCCGAAATTCACGCTCGTCGGTGCGACGACGCGCGCCGGGATGATCACGGCGCCGTTGCGCGGTCGCTTCGGCATCGTCTTTCATCTCGATTTTTATAATCATGAGGATTTACAACTCATCGTCAGCCGCTCGGCCGATATCCTCGGCGCGCCGATCGAATCCGAAGGCGAGAGAGAGATCGCGCGGCGGGCGCGCGGCACGCCGCGCATCGCCAATCGTCTCCTGCGCCGCGTCCGCGATTACGCCGAAGTATTAGCCGACGGGCGGATCACCAGAGAAGTAGCCAACGACGCGCTCAATCGGATGGAGGTTGACGTGTACGGGCTGGATGAAGTGGATCGTAAGCTGTTGCTGACGATCATCGAGAAATTCAGCGGCGGCCCCGTCGGACTGGGCACCATCTCGGCTTCGATCAATGAGGAGAAAGATTCGATCGAAGAGATCATCGAGCCGTATCTGATACAGATCGGTTTCCTGAATCGCACCCCGCGCGGGCGCATGGCGACGCGCCGCGCCTACGAACACTTCGGCATCCTGCCGCCGAATCAAAAACCCGGACTCTTCGATAGTTAGATAACTTGAAGCATGAGACGCTCTTCTTTTTTTTCTCGCCGCTCCTGGGGCGTGCGCAATCACGCGCCCTGGACGACCATCTTCAGTCACTGCTTTCATCAATTTCACGAAAACGATCTGTTCACGCCCGCCGCCGCGATGAGCTACTTCGGATTGTTGACGCTTTTTCCGGCGCTTCTCGTGTTGCTCGCATTAAGCAATAGTTTAGCCGCCGGCAGCGAGATGCTGGCGCGCACGGTCGAAATATATCCGGGCTCGGGAGAATTTCTGCGCGCGACGGTGCGCTCGCTCGCAAACGTCGGGACGAGTGTTATCATCAGTTGTATAGTGGTCGTGTTATGGGCCGGGTCGTGGGTCTTCGCGGTCATTGAGCGTGCGCTGAATCGTCTCTGGGGCACGAAACCGCGCACGTTCCTGCACGGGCGCGCTTTGACGCTGGGCATGATCGGGGCCGTCGGATTGCTGCTGATCGGCTCTGTTTTCACCACGTCTGTGCTCGTCGGGCTGCAGCAATTGGCAGCGCAGATGTCGCTGCGCGGACTGGGGCGCCTGCCGTTCCTCGCGGTTGTGGGTAACGCCTTCTGGCAGGCCATCTTCGCGCTGGCGAGCACGTTTATCACTATCACGCTCTTTACGCTCGTCTATCGGCTGGTGCCATCGGGACGCGTCACGCTGCGCGATACTCTGCCGAGCGCCGTCGTCGCCGGTTTCCTGTGGGAAAGCGCGAAATATGTCTTCGCCTGGAGCCTGCAGTATTTTCATTACGATCAGATTTACGGTTCGGTGGGCGCGGTCGTGGCGGTGCTGACGTGGAGTTATGTGTCGAGCCTGATTCTGATGTTCGGCGCACAACTATCGGTCGTGCTGCACCAGGAGCATACGGCGGCAGAGATGGCCGAGCATGCCGAGCCGGGCTCCGGATCGCCGGCCCCTGTCACGCCGCCGTCATCAGCCGCCCGGTCTTGAGAACGCGCCGGGGTCGCCATGCAGATCACCGATTTTGATTTCGCGCTGCCTGAGAGATTGATCGCGCAGCAACCGCCCGCCGCGCGCGATGCGGCGCGGATGCTCATCCTTGAGCGGGAACCGGCGCGCTGGCGCGATAGCTTCTTCTCCGAGCTGCCGGCGGAGATCACCGCCCGTGACGTCGTGGTCATCAACAACACGCGCGTGTTTCCGGCACGGCTGCTGGGGCGACGCGCGCCTGGCGGCGGTCGCGTCGAATTGCTGTTGCTGCGGCCGCTCGCGCCGGGCGAGGATCGCGTCTGGCTGGCGCTGGCGCGCCCCGCCCGGAAGCTTGAGCGCGGCACCCGCGCTCTGTTCGGTGACGGCCGCATCGAAGCCGAGATACTCGAGGTGCTGGAGGATGGAGGGCGCGTCGTGCGCTTCGCATGCGAGGGCGATTTCGATGTTTTACTTGATGAGATCGGGCGCACGCCGCTTCCGCCCTACATCAAGCGTGAGGCTGAAGACGCGCGCCTGCCCACAGATCGCGAGCGTTACCAAACCGTCTACGCGCAGCGGCGCGGCGCGATCGCGGCCCCCACGGCCGGACTTCATTTCACGCCGCGCGTGCTCACAGAACTGCGCGCGCGCGGGGCGCGCATCGTCGAGATAACGCTTCACGTCGGCTACGGCACCTTCGCGCCGGTGCGCGCCCGTGATCTCAGCGCGCACCGGGTCGCGCCGGAGCGTTTTGAGATCAGCGGTGAAGCGGCTGCGGCGATCAATGATGCGCGCGGGCGCGGACACCGTATAATTGCTGTTGGAACAACTACGGTGCGGGCCTTAGAATCTTCCGCGGAAGAAGATCAGAGGCGAGTCCGGGCGGGCGCCGGCTGGGCATCTCTGACGATTACGCCGGGCCATCGGTTCCATGTAGTGGATGCGTTGTTGACAAATTTTCATTTGCCGCGTTCATCGCTGCTGGTGCTCGTCGCCTCCTTCGCGGGGCGCGAGTTGACGCTCGCCGCCTACCGCCACGCGGTCGAAGCGCAGTACCGCTTTTACAGCTACGGCGATTGCATGTTTATAATCTGAGCGGCCGGGTACCACGAGGCAGCGACGTCGCACCCGAGATGCCAAGGGGAATCTGCTGTTATGGCTGTGCTGAAGAAAATTCGCTCCCGCTGGTTTTCGCCGAACGGGGAGGCGGCAAAAGGCGAAACCGATGCTTCAGGCGCGATCGAACGATGCCGCGTCGCGCCGGGAGCGGCGGAGCCTAGCCTAACGAAAGTTCGCTATGACGTGCGCCCGCTGACCGTCGCACATCTCGACGAATGCTGGCGACTTGACCAGCGCTGCTTCGTGGACGGCGAGGCGTACAGTCGCGACACGTTTGAATATCTTCTGACATCACCGGATGCCATTTCGTATCGCACGGTGACAACCGGGGGCGTGATGGTCGGGTTTATCGTCGGCCTCATCGAGCCCGATCACACCGGCCATATTACGACGCTCGGCGTCGCTCCGGAGCACCGCCGGCATAGCATTGCCAATCGAATGATGGAGAGGGTTGAAGAGGGTTTTCGTCGCCGCCAGGTTCGCACCATCCGGCTCGAAGTGCGTTCGGTCAATACCGGCGCGCAGCAACTCTACCGTAACCTCGGTTACGTCGTGACGCAGCGTCTGCCTCGTTATTATTCCAACGGCGGCGATGGACTACTAATGATCAAATCGCTGGAAGAGGCGGATGATAGATAGCCGAACGAAGTTTTTACCAATCAGGCGATCTTCGAGATTTTACCGCGCCGTTGATCAGCTCTTGCGCAGCTCGGTCAAGACCTGCTTGGCGACAGATTTGAGGGTATCGAAAACGCCCGTCCCCTTGGACGCGACCGCTTCATGGAAGGGCTCATCCTTGCGTCGTAGCTCCGTGACCAGGTCATCAACCGGCAGCACGTTCGGCAAATCGCGTTTGTTGAGTTGCAGCACGTACGGGATTTTCATCAAATCGTAGCTGTTCGACTGCAAGTTCTCCTCCAGGTTGTAGAGCGCTTCGATATTGGCGTCCATGCGCTCTTCCTGACTATCGGCGACAAACACCACGCCATCAACGCCCTTCAGAATCAGTTTGCGCGAGGCATCGTAAAAGACCTGGCCGGGCACCGTATAGAGGTGAAAACGGGTCTTGAAGCCGCGCACCGTGCCGAGTTCGAGCGGCATAAAATCGAAAAAGAGCGTGCGGTCGGTCTCTGTCGCGAGGCTGATCAATTTCCCCTTGGCCTGCGGCGCGGTCGAATCGTAGATATATTGCAGATTGGTCGTCTTACCGCACAGTCCTGGGCCGTAATAGACGATCTTGCAATTGATCTCGCGTGAAGCGTAGTTGATAAATGTCATAGAAGCACTGCCAAAATAATATGTGAGGTGTCCGAACGCCCGCGTTACCCGGTGATGAATGATCCCGCAATTATTGCCGAGCCCGTGAAACCCGCTGCTCCGCGCGCCCCCTCGCTTAACTGAAGAGGCTATCGATATCCTCATCCGTGATCTCAGCCAAAACAGAGTTTCCGCTGGCGTTCGCTTGATCTGAGGAGCGGATGATTTCTTCAAATATTGCCGCCAGCTCGCGCGTCGCCTGTTTAACGCGCAGTTTAACTAACCCGAGGCTGGAGCGGTCATCGAAGACGACAACCAGTAAAATCCGGCCGATGATGCAGATATGGATGCTCTCACGCTCGCCCTCGTGCGACAGCGTGGGAAACTCTTTCTCGCCGATCAGCCGCGCCATGCCGCCCGTCGCCGCCACGTTTCCGGCAGTCAGCGAGGCCAGGCTGGTCGTGTCGAGGTCCTTGACATCGCCCTGCACAGCGATCTGTTGACCGTTTTTGTCCACGAGGAAAACCAGGCGGGCCGATGCTTCTGTCTGCAGTTTGGACAGAACAGTGTTGAGCTTCTTGTACTGCTGCTCATGCATGATGATGGGAGTGTCTGTCATTAGAACAGGCGCTTTCTCTAACAGGACGCGGACAAAGGCGGGATCAGGGCTCCGAACGGAAGCATCCGCTTTAGGCTATAATGAAGTATTATAAGAGTTTACTCGTTTACCCGGCCGCACGCGCCCTCCAGGTTCCGAGGCGGTGAGGGGACACCGCAAACTCCCCTCGCACTCTAACACAGCATCTCTTATGGCATCAACTGTTTTTCTATGTTTATGCTTCGTTTAACCTGGTCGGGCATTTTCCGATGCGCCCGCAAACTGCACTCCTGCGTTGATTTATGCGTAAGTGTGTGGTAAGCTGAAGGCCGATTCGGCGGCTCCGCACTAAGTTAGGGAGCTATCCATAAAACCTGAGTGCTTCGCATGAGCGATCCTGTCATCAAGGGTGTGAAAAGACCTTCCTCCCGTCAGGCATCACACAAAGCTTCCCCGGCCTCTTCGGTGAAAAGCCGTAAGTTACGGGATTCGTCCGCCCGTCCGAAACAGATTGTTAAACGATCGTCGTCGGAAAAGGCCCCGGTGCGCAAAGCCACTCCCTCAAAAACAACCTCTTCGAAGACGGGAAGCAAAGCGGCGCGCCCATCGAAGACGAAAACCTTGTCGCCAACCAAGACGACACCCGCAAAAGCGCGCCGCGCCGCTGGCGCGCCGTCTCCGGTTTCGAAGAAGACGGCGCGCCGTGCGCCCATCGCCAAAGGGGCGAAGAAGCAGCAGCGCCCGGCGACTTCGGCGCCGAAGGCCCGCCCGACGAAGCCTTCCGGCGCCTCGTCGAAGCCTGCCACCGTTTCGCACGCAACATCTGCGGCGCGCCAACCAACGCGCGACGAGGCAGCGGCGCTTCGTGCTTTCGAGCGCGCTCACAGGGAATTCGCCCGCGGACGCTTCGCCGAAGCGCGCACATTATTTCGCACGCTCATTGAGCAGCATGGAGGCGTCGCCGAGGTAACGGCGCGCGCACGCACCTACCTCGCGATCATTGAAACGCGGCTGCGCACGGAAAACGCATTGCCGCGCGACGCCGAATCACTTTATGACCGCGGGGTGATCGAGCTTAATCGCGCCGAGTATGTGGCCGCGCAGGAGATGTTCGAACGCGCGCTCAAACGTGAGCCGCAAGCGGCGCATATCCATTACAGTCTCGCCGCCACACGCGCCCGGCTCGGAGCGATCGATTCAGCGCTGGAGTCTCTCGAACGTGCCCTCGATCTTCAGCCCGTGTTACGCGTGCGCGCGCAGCACGATCAGGATCTCGCCGCTTTGCGCAACGAACCCGATTTTGAGCGCCTGATTTTTCCGGCGTCGCGCCCATAATCAGAGTCAACCAAGTTCCCGCCCCAGCTTGACTTCGATCCTCAGCCCCCCTTTCACCGCTTTGAAAGCCTATGTCTTTTGAGTATGATTTCGTCTCTGACGCACGGACGAGCGTCGTCTTTGGTGAGGAGACCGAAAAATTGCAAATAGATCGCGGCCTAAACCTTGTTGCCATCGGCGGCGGCACGGGTCTCTCGACGATGCTTGCCGGCTTGAAAAGTCTCGTCGGCGAGCAGGGCTTTCAGGGCGGGGTGTGGCTCGATTCGCTTTCGGCGATCGTCACGGTTTCCGATGACGGCGGAAGTTCCGGACGCCTGCGCGATGAATTACAGATCCTTCCGCCCGGCGACATACGCAACTGTATGGTCGCCTTATCGGAAGACTCAACGCTGCTGGCGCGGCTATTTCGCTATCGCTTCCGTGGCGACGGGCACTTGAGCGGACATAGCTTCGGTAATCTTTTCCTCGCCGCGCTGACAGACGTGACCGGCGATTTTGTTGAAGCCGTCCGCTTGTCTTCCGAAGTGCTGGCCAGCAAAGGACGCATTTATCCGTCAACCCTGAATGATGTGCGCCTCGTCGCAGAACTCGAAGACGGCACCGAAGTGCGCGGAGAGACGCGCATCACTGCCTCACGATCGCCCGTTCGCCGCCTGCGCCTTGAGCCGGAACAATGCCTTCCCCTGCCTGAAGCGCTCGCGGCGATTCGCGCCGCCGACATCATTACCCTCGGCCCCGGTTCTCTTTATACGAGTATTCTTCCGAATCTCCTGGTGGCCCGCGCCGCTGAATCCATCGGAGCGGCGCCGGCCGTCAAAATTTTCGTCTGCAATCTGATGACCCAGCCGGGCGAGACCGACGGCTATACGGCGCGCCAGCATCTGGATACCGTCAGAAAATACGCACCGCAGATCAAGTTTGATTACCTGATCGTCAACGACCGCCCCGTGAGCGATGAACAGGCGGCGCTCTACGGGTCGGAAGGCGCCCATCAAATCGGTATTACCGATCATTTGCTTGAAGAGGCTTTTGGCGACGAGATGGAAATCGTGCGCGCCGACCTCCTCGATGAAGGCGAAAAGGTTCGCCACTCCCCGGAGAAGCTGGCGCGTGTCATTATCGCCTGCTACGAAATGGCCGGCGCACGCCGTAACGCTGCTTCTCCAGCCACCATCCAACGCTAAGGAATTTATGGAGAAGCAACCACCCCTTACCACTCCGGGCGATGCGGCCCCGCTCGACGTGCTGATCCTCGCGGCCGGGCTCGGCATGCGGATGCGCTCCCGTACGGCCAAAGTGCTTCATCAACTGGGCGGGCGCCCGTTGATCGCGCATGTTTGCCGTACCGCCTCCGCGCTCAGTCGGGGTGTCAACGAACATCGTCCGATCTACGTCATCGTCGGCCACCAGGCGGAAGAAGTGAAGCGGGCAGTCCGCGACGAACTCGGCGAAGAAGGCGCGATCTTCATCACCCAGCACGAACAACGCGGCACGGGCGACGCGGTGATGGTTGCCCGCGATGCGCTGGCGGAGGCCAATTCAACGCTTCTCATTCTCTCCGGCGATGTTCCGCTGGTGCGCGCCGAAACGCTGGCGGCGCTCATTAATCAACACCGCACGCACCGTGGACGCGGCGCGGCCTGCACGGCGCTTACCGTTCGTCTGGACGACCCGACCGGTTATGGCCGCATCGTGCGCGACACGGAAGGTCGTTTCGAGCGCATCGTCGAGCAGCGGGACGCGACCCCGGAGGAGCGCCAGATCAACGAGATCAACGCGGGCATTTACTGTTTTGAAACGCGCTCGCTCTTTCCGGCGCTCGACGGCGTACAGCCCGCCAACTCCCAGGGCGAATATTATCTGACGGATGTTCCCGCGATCCTTCGCGCCGCAGGGGAAGATATCAGCCTCTATCTTCACACGGACGCGCGCGAGGTGGCCGGCATCAACACGCGCGTCGAACTGGCCGAGTTTGAATGGCTCCTGCGCCACCGCACCGTGCGTCGTTTGATGCTCGACAGCGGCGTCACCTTTATCAATCCCAAGCACAGTTATGTCAGCCCCGACGCACAGATCGGGCGCGATACGGTCGTCTATCCCGACACTTATATCGAAGGTCGTACGGTGATCGGCGAAGACTGCACGATTCATCTTGGCGCGCGCATCACCAATTCGCGGATCGGCAACGGCGTCGAGATCAGAGATCACTGTGTGATCGTCGACTCGGACATCGCCGACAACTGTACGGTCGGCCCCTTCGCCCATCTGCGTATGAACGCCCGCCTCGAAGAGCGCGCCGTGGTCGGCAACTTCGTCGAGATGAAAAAATCGGTTCTTGGCAGCAATTCAAAGGCGATGCATCTGTCTTATCTGGGCGACGCGATTATCGGAGATCGCACCAACATCGGAGCCGGCACCGTCACCTGCAATTTCGACGGCGTGAATAAACACCAGACCGTGATTGAAGACGACGTGAGGATCGGTTCCGACACGATGCTCGTCGCTCCCGTGCGCGTCGGGTCACGCTCCATGACGGCGGCCGGTTCGGTCGTCACGAAAGATGTGCCGCCGGACACGCTCGTCGCGGGCGTCCCGGCGGTCTTTAAGAAAGACCTGGGCGAAGCGAAGGCGTCGGGCAAGGAGGCGGAGAAAGAGGATCGAGACGCCGAAGAAGTGCCGGTGACCACTTAAGCAAATCAACAGACGCGATCGTCCCCATCGTCTATTTTCTGATGCTTTCACTATATATTCTAAATGACTAACGAGCGTCGAGAAGAAAAGCGTGTGCCCGCGCTTCTGGAAGCGCGCTGGGAGGGCATGTCCGGCAAGCACACGGCGCGCATCAGCGATATCAGCACGGGCGGCTGCTTCGTCGAGACACTCGCGCGGGTCACGATCGGCGAGTTGATAATCTTCGAGATCAAAATGCCGGACGGTGACTGGCTTCAGATACGCGGCCACGTCGCCTCTTATGATCAACAACTCGGCTTCAGTTTATGCTTTACGTTTCTGACCGATGATGAATACCGCTCGCTTGCGCTGCTGATTTACTGAAGGCGCGGGGACCCGCGCCGCTTCTGACCGGAGCAGCGTTTCCGGCTTTTTATCCGAAAGGATCGAAGCAGCTTTATAAGATCAATCACCGGGGGAATCTCTTTATGTGTGGAATTGTTGGTTATGTTGGTAACAAGCAGGTTGTGCCTGTGCTCATCGACGGTTTACGCAAACTCGAATACCGCGGCTACGACTCGGCGGGAATCGCCGTGGTGGATGAAGATCACGAGCTTAAGATACGCCGCGCCGAAGGCAAGCTTCGTAACCTTGAAGAGACGATCCGCCTGCAACCGCTCGACGGCACCTACGGCATCGGCCACACGCGCTGGGCCACGCATGGGCGCCCCACCGAAGAGAACGCGCACCCACACCGCGACTGTACGGGCCGTCTCGTCGTCGTTCATAACGGCATTATCGAAAATTACCTTAAGTTGAAGGACCGCCTGCGCGCGCGCGACCACCATTTTGTCACGGAAACCGACACCGAAGTCGTCGCGCATCTGATCGAGGAATACTTAAAGCGGGAAGATTCTCTGGAAAAGGCCGTACGCCTGTGCGTGCGCGATTTGCGCGGCATCTTTGCGCTCTCGATTATTTCCACGGATGAGCTGGATACGATCATCGCCGTCCGTCAGGGGCCTCCGGTCGTCATCGGCCTGGGCGATGGCGAATACTTCGTCGCATCAGACGTTCCGCCGATCCTGCAACACACGCGCGACGTCTTTTTTCTCGGTGACGGTGAGATCGCCACGCTGACCAAGGACGCCGTGCGCGTGACGGATTTTGATGGCAACGCGGTCGAGCCCACCCGGCAGCGCATCACATGGGATCCGATCATGGCGGAAAAGGGCGGCTTCAAGCATTTCATGCTCAAGGAAATTTACGAGCAGCCGCGCGCCATCCGCGACACCATGCTGGGTCGCCTCTCGCTCGATTCGGGCCGCGTCTTTCTCGAAGAGATGAACATCACTCCGGCCGAGTTTAAGAATTTCGACCGGGTGATGATCGCCGCCTGCGGCACTTCCTGGCATGCCGGGCTGGCCGGGAAATATATGATCGAGCAACTGGCGCGCGTCGCCGTCGAGGTAGACTACGCCTCGGAGTTTCGGTATCGCGATCCGGTAATAGATGAACGGACGCTCCTGGTCGTCATCTCGCAATCAGGCGAAACCGCCGACACCATCGCGGCGCTCCGCGAAGCGCGAAGGCGTGGCGCGAAGGTGCTCTCAATCTGCAACGTGCAGGGCTCGATGATCACGCGCGAATCCGACGGCACGATCCTGACGCATGCCGGCCCCGAGATCGGCGTCGCTTCCACCAAGGCGTTCACCGCGCAGATGATCGCGCTCTACCTCTTCGGTTTGTATCTGGGCCAGTTGCGCGGGGCGCTCGACATGGAGGAAGCGAAGACCCACGCGCAAAACCTGGCCGAGCTTCCCGTCAAGATCGAGCATCTGTTGAATGAATCCGACGAGATCGAAGTACTGGCGAAGGAGTTTTTCCGCTCGAACGATTTCCTTTACCTCGGACGCGGCATAAATTTCCCGGTCGCGCTCGAAGGCGCCCTGAAGCTGAAGGAGATTTCCTACATCCACGCCGAAGGCTATCCGGCGGGTGAGATGAAGCATGGCCCCAACGCGCTCATCGACGAACGATTACCGGTTGTCTTCATCAACCCGCGCGAGGATGGCAACCACGCCTCCGAACTTCGTTACGAAAAGACTCACTCCAACATCGTCGAAGTGAAAGCGCGCGAGGGCACCGTGATCTCTATTCTGACAGAAGGCGACGGGGTGTCGTCAGCCGTCTCAGATCACGTCATCGAGATTCCCGTCGTCAGCGATCTGCTGTCGCCGATCCTGGCCGTGATACCGCTGCAACTCCTCGCCTACCACATCGCCGTGCGCAGAGGCTGCGACGTGGACCAACCGCGCAATCTGGCGAAGTCCGTCACCGTCGAATAACAGACCGGTTTCGCCGCGAGCGTGGGTCGATGAAGAATCAACTTGTGTCCTGGAATAAGCTGTCCCCTGAATAATCAGGTTCTACCGTAGGTACTTGATCCGCAAACGAATTGATCTCACAAAAGCGATGAATCGCAAAATGTATCCTGCGATAGCTTTTTTGCTGCTGTCGATCACCACCAGCGCAAGCGCCCGACCCGGCGGCAAATACATCATCGGCCTCGTGGAGTTGCCCTATTCATGGGTACCAGATCCGACGAGGGTTGATGGTTCTCAAATCCGACTCTTGAAAAAATCTATCAACGTTTATGCAGCACCCACAGCCGACGCGCAGGTCATCAAGACAATAAAGAAATTAGAGGATATCGAATTCGAAGAGCACGGATATGAGGAAGTGTCGGCCGTCACATACCAGCAGCGGAAGGGTTGGTATTTGATCGGATTTCTTTCCGCCAAAAACATTGCCAAAGGATGGGTCAGTTCCGGAGATACTGTTGAATACCGTCCGATCGAAACACTGCTGATCAATAGCATGGGTTACCTGACCGAACACTGGAATAAGCAGCTGCGTAAATCACCATCCACATCAAGTAGACCCGGGAGAGTAAAGCCAGCGAGGGAAGGCGAATCCTCCTATGATTCGAAAATCACCGCCGCACGGAGAAGGGGTGAAGAGCTGTGGCTAAGAGTTGAGCTGCTGGAAGGCAGTGGGTGTGACTATCATAGTCGCAGAGTAATTGCCAGGGGGT
>JANOGZ010000212.1:0-2563 GCA_031406255.1 Pyrinomonadaceae bacterium
ATTCGGGAGCGCGCGAGAGTTGCGAGAGCGCGACGAGCGGCACGTTCAGTTCCTTGGCCAGCCCCTTTAACTCGCGCGAGATCTGCGAGACCTCCTGCTGGCGCGACTCCGTGCGGCGCGACGAACCGGACATCAGTTGCATGTAATCGACGACGATCAGGTCGAGCCGCTTCTGTTCCGCCGCGAGACGACGCGCCTTAGCCCTCATCTCCAGCACGGAGATGCCGGGAGTATCGTCGATGAATATCTTGGTATCGGCCAGCGTGCCGAGCGCGCCGGCGAGGCGCGCCCATTCATCCCGCGAGAGGAAGCCGCTGCGAAAACGATGCGCATCGACGCGACCCTCCGAACAGAGCATGCGCATGACGAGAGATTCTTTGGACATCTCCAGCGAGAAGATGCCGACCACCGCCTGCGCCT
Source organism: Pyrinomonadaceae bacterium (assembly GCA_031406255.1). Taxonomy (GTDB): domain Bacteria; phylum Acidobacteriota; class Blastocatellia; order Pyrinomonadales; family Pyrinomonadaceae; genus JANOGZ01. The sequence goes on from JANOGZ010000212.1 coordinate 421, forward strand.
GGATCGCCGCGTTCTGCGCGAGCGTTAAGCAGAGCGAGGTCTTCCCCATTGACGGCCGAGCGGCGACGATGATCAGCTCAGCGGGCTGGAGGCCGGACGTTAACGTGTCGAGTTCGGTGAATCCGGTCGTCAGGCCCGTCAGCATCACGGAGCGCCCGGACATCTCCTGCACTTTCTCGAGCAGTTGATCGGCGACCGGCTTGACGTGCGCGAAGCCCTGGCGCGTACGCTCGTCCGCGAGCGCAAAGATCATCTGTTCGGCATGATCGAGGATGACCTCGGGCTCATCTTCCTCTTCGAGCGCTTCGCTCGTGACCTTATTCGCCACTTTGACGAGCTGGCGCAGCATCGATTTACCGCGCACCACCTTCGCGTAGTGCGCGATATTGGTGAAGTGTGGCAGGCCGTAGGTCAGTTCGGAGATGAACGCGATGCCGCCGGTCTGTTCGAGCACGCCTTCGCGCCGGAGCTCTTCGCCGAGGAGGATCGGGTTGATCTCCGCGCCGCGCTCGCTCAGCGCGATCATCGCGCGAAAGATAAAGTTGTGGGCGCGGACGTAGAAGTCTTCGGGCTTGAGAAGCTCGATGGCTTGATTGACGATTCCGTTGTCGAGAATGATCGCGCCGAGAATCGCGCGCTCGCTGTCGGCGCTGTGTGGCAGCGGCCGTTCGAGCAACTGATCGCGCGTCGCGTCAACAGAGGCCATCGGACAAACTTATCAGGGGCAAAAGCGGCAGATGAAAAATGAAAAGGCCGCAAGCGGCGCGTGTCACTCTCGCCTGAAATCTCGGAGAGAGGCGCGCTTGCAGCCGCGTCGGTTCGCTATACTACACCTCCTGCGCGGGGCCCGACAATGTTTACTTCTCCGGCCCCGCGCAGGTTGCCGCGATTTTATTCTCAGGCGGCTCCGGAGGCTTCCCCGTCCGGCTCCGGCTGGTCAGCGGTGGGCGCCGGAGCAGCATCCGCAGCAGTTCCCACAGCTTCTCCTCCGCTACTGGTAGCTCTTGGAGAGGTCTGCGCGCCGCCTTCCCCCGTGACCGTGACGGGAAGTTCGAGCGTCACCTCACGATGCAGCCGAACATTGACGGTAAAGTCACCGGTCTCTTTGATCGCTTCGCGCAGCAGAATGCGGCGACGATCGATTTCGTAGCCCTTCTCTTTCAACGCCTCGGCGATGTCCATCGAAGTCACGGAACCGTAAAGCATGCCATGCTCGCCGACCTTCCGCTCGAAATTCAACCGCAACGCGCGCATTTGATCAGCCTGTGATTCGGCGGATGAGCGTTCACTGGCCTCACGCTTGAGGAGCGCCGCGCGCTCCTGTTCGATCTGGCGGACGTTGCTCGCCGTGGCTTCAACGGCGAGTTTGCGTGGCAGCAAATAGTTGCGCGCGTAGCCCGCTTTAACCTTAACGATTTCGCCGCGTGCACCCAACGAGTCAATATCTTCACGTAAGAGGACGTTTGTCGTTGCCATGATCTTCTCCCCTTTCAGTCTGCGGCGTATGGAAGCAGCGCGATGTTGCGCGCGCGCTTGATGGCCTCGGCCAGCATCCGCTGGTGCGGCGCACACGAACCCGAAATACGACGCGGTAAAACCTTACCTCGCTCCGGGATATAGTTTTGCAGCAGTTTCACGTCTTTGAAATCTATCAAGTCCACTTTGTCCAGGCAGAAGCGGCAAATTTTGCGGCGTCGCAGACGACGTCCGCCGCCCGGGCCGCCACGCCCGCCCGGGCCGCCGCGCCCGCCGTGCGAGCGGCCTCCTCCACTATCATCATCCATCTCGAAGTCGCGTTCGCGGTCATTCATGTAATTTCTTGACATAATTTTTCTCTTTAGCTCCTAGAGCGATGCGGCGCCCGCACCCGTCGTCCAACCCCAGGGGCGGCCTCCGTCGCTTGCCAACCTTTCACGAAGCGTGGGCGAAGCCTCCTCTCTTACGCCTCATATATCTTCCTTATCTCCCCGCGGTTCCGCGCCGCGCCCACCACTGCTGACCGGTCCCCCGCCCCCTCCTCCGGCGCCGGCCGAGGCCGTCAGCGGTCGCCCGCTCGCTTTACGTATGCGGCGGTCACGCAGCTTATCCGCGCGTCGACGGTCTTCATCAACGCGCACGGTGAGATAGCGTAAGACCTGATCGC